>NZ_CAWQOK010000128.1:0-10244 GCF_963896075.1 Proteus sp. G4415 | reverse complement strand
TTTTTAAAATAAATTGTTATTTTAGCTTAAAACACATTAAATTTATTAATATAGTAAAGAATAAGGCCGTGAAAAAGTTAATCTTGAAGAGATCATTCTGAGACTAAAAAATAATGTTTAAAGTAGATTTTCTATTTCATTTATTAACAAATCAACCAAAATAAAAAAACCAATTCGTGACTTGGTATCATCTTTTTTCGTATCATGATTATCCGCGAAACAAAATAGCGTATGCGTCGCATAACTGGTTAACTCATTGGTATTAAAGGCTGTCATACTGATAATATTTGCCTCTTTTAACTGCACAATTTTTGCCGTTTCAATGATCTTTTTAGTTCCCCCTGAAAGAGAGATAAAAATAACCGTGTCATCTTCATTCACTAAACGTGTAAATGAATCTGATAAGTTATAATCATTAATAAAAAAGCAATGCAGGCCCAGTGCAAACAATAAGTGTTCAAGATAATAACCGACTGCTTTACTTGTTCCCCTTGCCACAATAAAAATATTACGAGAATGGCGCAGGGTTTTAGCACACTCTTTAATTTGCTCTTCATTGATGAGGGTAAAGCTTTTATTAATATTCTTCTCTAGTTGTTTTTTATAAGATGAGTGATCACTCTTTTCTATTTTATTACGCGAAAGAATATAATTATTAATTTGAAACTTTAGCTCTTTAAAGCCACTAAAACCTAACTTCTGCGATAAATTAATAATTACCGTTTTTGATACAAAGGTTTTAGCGACTAAATCATTAATATTTAAATAGGGGATATCGGCGATATTATCGGTAAGATACTTTAATACTTTCTTTTCACTGACGGTTAAATTGTCATAATTTTTTAAAAAATCCAGCATATCTCACCTAATCAATTAATAATCATGATAAAACAATCAGTTAAGCATATTACACTCTACTGCATAATATGCTTAATCACAAAGGTGATCCATTGCACTATTGAGTTAAAAACAGATGCGCATTATCTCAATTAAGCCTTAATCACTTTGACTGTTGCATCAATATCGACTTCATCATCAGTAAAGGTTAATACTTTGCCGTGATAAGTAATGATATCAATTTTTTTCAAAGTACGCGTTTGATCTGCTGCCGACTCAGATTTAGGCTTAATACTGTTCATTAGCATACCAACCGATAATATTGTATTTTCTTTATCAATATGCGTTTTAACGGGTACTTGTTCGCTATAAACACGATAAGACTTAATTGACGTTAACTTAACGCGCTCTCCGGCAATAAAGATATATTTACTGTCTGGGATCACTTTTACTGCATAGGCTGATAACCCCTTCATATTGGTCGTGGGTTCAAACGTGACTATTGCATCTTTTTTAATAAGATCAGGGTTGGCAACCTTAATCACATGAAAATAGCGATTATCCCCATTTTCATCTTTGATAAATCCAAAACCTTTATCTTCAAACCATTTTGTGATTGTTCCATTCATTGCCATTACCGCCTACATGATCATTATTACTCAATTTTCTCTATGCAGTATAAAGCACAATCTGCATTCAGACTATGCCTTTGCCTATTAGTCTTTAAATTGAGTAAATAAGCATATTATGGTTTGAGTCGCCAATCGGCTGAAATTTAGCTATGATCAGTGCACTTTTGTGATCAGGATAATTTGATGTCGACGATTATTGATACCTTTATTGCCCCCACTTGCCATGACAAGATTGAGTATCTTTATCAAGATGAACATCTACTGGTAATAAACAAACCTTCAGGTTTACTAAGCCTTTCAGGTAAAAACCCGCAAAATATCGATTCTGTTCATTATCGCTTAGTACCATTGTTTCCCGAGTGCACATTAGTTCATCGTTTAGACTTTGGCACATCGGGGGTGATGGTTATTGCCCTGAATAAAGCGATTAACCGTGCACTTTGTCAACAATTTAGCCAGCGAACCGTCACTAAAGCTTATGACGCCCTATTATGTGGCCATTTGCAAAATGATAGTGGTGTTATAGAAGCGCCTATCGCGAAAGATCCACAACACTTTCCACGTATGTCGATTAGCACCACACAAGGCAAAGCTGCGCGCTCTTACTATCAAGTTATCGAACGGTTTTATCAGACTCTTGCTGATGGCACTCGCTTACCTTTAACGCGCGTGCGACTCACGCCAGAAACAGGCAGAACACATCAATTGCGTATCCATTGCCAATATATAGGGCACCCTATTTTAGGGTGTGATTTGTATGGTGGCCTATTATTATCAGGAACAGAGCATACCCCACGGCTAATGTTGCATGCCTGTGAGTTACATTTTATTCACCCTGTTAGTGAGCAACCGATGGATATTTATCTACCTTCGCCGTTTTAATATCAAGCCACCCTTAAAATCACCACATTAAATCGTCTGGCACTTTAAAATCAGCATAAGGATCATCTTCGTCTTGTTCTGCTTGGCTTAATGTGTTGTTTAATAAGATACAATCTGCATCTCTTTGCATGATTTTATCTGCCACACTCGCAGGAATAATGGCATATTCATTGTTTCCGGCGCTATCAATCACTAAACGTGCAATAGCTAAACGACCATTAATTAATTGAGATTGTGTTACTTTATCCACCTCAAGCGTTTTAATCACATTATTATCGGTAAATTTAAAATCAATATCGCCCTTAGCAGGGGTAATTCTATTCATCTCAATAAGTTGTTTAACTTGCGCTTTATACTCTTTTAATAAGGTTGCTTGTTTTTGCTGTTCACTGAGTTGTTTATCACGCTCAAGCTGTAAACGTTTCTTTTCTTCTACAGCCTCTTTCGCTTCTCTGGCCTGAACCCGCGATTTTTTCGCCGTTCTTTGTACTTTAGCCATTTTCTTATTTGTCACTAATCCCGCTTTTAGCATCTGCTCTTGTAAGGTAAGTTTTGCCATTTTTATGCCTAATTTTGCTCAATAATGCCCGAAATTATACCTGTAATTTTTAAGACTGCATCTCGTTACAACAACGCAAATTATCATAATAACACTCATCACCATATCGATGTTATTTGCTGAGTAAGCGTTGTGTTAATCACATTGGCTCCCTTAATGCATTAGGGTATATTGAGAAGTAACCAAAAAACTTTCTCTATCATTTATAACAGGCAAAATAAACCATGGCTGTGATCCCCAAAAACTATGCAAAACTAGAAAGCGGTTACCGCGAAAAGGCGCTAAAACTCTACCCTTGGGTTTGTGGACGTTGTGCTCGTGAATTTGTCTATTCAAATCTGCGTGAATTAACCGTTCATCATATTGATCACGACCACACCAATAATCCCGAAGATGGCAGTAACTGGGAGTTACTGTGTCTGTATTGTCATGATCATGAGCACTCAAAATACACAGAAGCAGAAGAGTACGGCTCTACCGTTGTAGCAGGGGAAGATGCCCAAGATGATGTTGGGCAAGCAACCTATAACCCCTTTGCTGATTTAAAGGCGATGCTGAATAAGAAAAAGTGATCTAATCGTTATCACGACTGAGAAATAAATCAGATACTGCAGTGTGTTAATCTATTATAGAACGTTAATACACTGCCAATAATTCATATCCCCCGCTACTCTATATATTAGTAAAACTATTATTTTTATCTTATCGATAACTGACTATCGCGCTATCAGAAATGTTGAAATTGTTTAAATTTATATATTGGTATTATCAAGTCAATCTAGAGGTAACAACGCCGATGCGTTTTATCGATTGAGGAGGAGATAGCTAAGAAAAGAGCTTCACTTAATGCAAAATTATAAATAGAAATTTATTCCTGTTATATAGCTAATATTATGCCCACAATCATTCTTATAGGTGACTCGGATACAGGCCATGATCATCATGGCCAATACACTTTAAAGTCACACCATCACTCACAATTCCCTATAGAGTAATATTTATCAAAGATAACAATATACTTACGACTTTTTTGACTTATGCGCAGATCTTTAATTTGTTGATTGGGTAATAAATAAAATACATAAGGCTCTGAGTCATCATCACCATCACAATTTTGATGTAACAAAACCCTAAAATAAGTATTGCCTGTATTTTTTAATATTCCTTGGTTAATATTTAAATCATATTTGAAATCTGGATCTTTAGGTCTAACAACAAAATAGGTTTCTAAACTTACTGTGGGGTAGAACAGTGGTTGTTTTTTTTGCCCTTCATCATTTCTTATATCAAGTGGCGTTTCACTAATAATAATTTTATAATAACGTTCTTTTTCATCCGCCTCTCCTCGATAGAAAATTTTAAAAAATTCCTGCTCCCCGGGTAATAGAATTTTTTTAAGGGGAGTAAAAAGAATTTCTCCATTCTGAATAGGTGTGCCCTGCTCTTGATAACCCGGCCTATCAATTTGGTAAGCACTAAATGTATATAAATTGGTTTTTTTAGTATCATTAATATAGGGCTTAGAAAAGAAGGGTTCCCCCGACTCCATAGAGGAAATATCTGCACTAATATAAAGTGCATATGCATGGTGATAAAAGAAGACTAACAACATCCCGCAAAGTATCTTAAACCAAGATATTAGTTTCATATTAAAATTTCAGTATTCGTTATAATAGAAAGTGACTTAAATAAAAAACCAGTACGTTCTTATCAGTCGCCATAACATAAAAATAATCAACTTTAGTTAATATCAGGCCCAGTCCATATAGCCTTAACCGTTACCGTTCCACTGGCTGAGACTGTTCCTAGCCAATCAATACCATCTAAAGTGAAAAATGAGTTAGCATCATTCATTGGAAAAGATAAATCTAGGTTCGTTCTATAAAAAGAACCTAAGTCTTCATCAGGTCTATCCCATGGTGTTTCTGTCCATAACGCATTTTTTAATGAAATTTCATGACTATCACAACTCGCTCTATATTTTGCATCCGTGCCATCACTATTTTTAAATGAGAGATAAGCCGGAAAAGGCACATTAAGTCGGTTATCACTGGAGGAGAATAAACAATAGGATTGCCCTTTTAATGTTGTTTGTGGTCCTTCTACAGATGCAGTAATAGAGTCTGCTTGTCTAGGGCCACTGGTGGTAACAATATAATTAAACTCAATGGGTGGCTCTTCATTACCCACTTTTCCCGTTTTAGATTGATGAGGGTTAAAATCAGCAGGAATAATGCTTATGCCATAATCTCTCGGTTTCAGAATAAGTGTATTTGAGGGGGTGAACTCATAATACCCAGATTGAGGCACTGCTGTATTGGTAAATGAAAAAGTAAAAAAGTCTTGGCTATTTTTAAAGTCGACATTACTAGAGACGAGTCTTTTTAAAAAGGTATTAGATAAAAAGATAGAAACATTTTTATTATTAACTTTAAAATAATAATTAGCGGGGTATGTTGTATTATAATTATACCAGTTATTACTGCCATCATCGGGGCCAATTTTTATTGTATTTGCCGCTGGCGTAAAAGGGATCAGTGTATTATTAATTTTTAAATTAAGCCTAATATTGGTAAATATATCCCCAGTAGTTTCATGATCAATCACCTGACAAATAATACCATTTTGGTTTGATACAATACCCACTCGGCAAAACTGAGAGCCTAAGCCAATCGTGGGATTACCGTTACTATCAATAAATATTTCTTGTAAAGCACCTGTTGAGGTCAGTTTTATATGCCCAGACTTAGTGATATTAAACTCATGTGATGCAAGCATTCTTCCGCCGATACTTTGGCAAGATTCGCCTTTACTGGGATCATAGTCTGTTTTTGTCATACAGGCTCTATAACTATATGTCTCTATAGTGCCTACAGGCAATTGGCGAAAATACAGGTATGCCGAATCACTAAATATCCCCCGAGCATAAGCCGATTCACCGTTAGTATTCGTCTGAACTATTTTATAAGCCCCATCTTTACCTATATATTGCGCAGGCCAATAGCCACTATCATCTGTACAATAACGCCTCATACATCGATTACCCACAAATGGCTTATCTATTTGAGAATTTTCTAGCCAAATATCGACATATTGATTGGCCTGAATGGATGTATTGGTATACCCCATATAACCTAAACTGAGCTGTGAAGATTTTGAATAACGCGTATATTTATTGGCACCCGAAAAACGCGGATCGGTTGTTCTTGGGGTAATAAAATATTCATTATCTACATTATTCTCAATAAAAACGTAACTATTAGTTACCGTAGCGGCTTGACTGGTTGTAGACAGCGATAAATTTAAAAGACAAGGTGCTACGAGTAAAAAAAATATTTTGCTATTCATAATAAAGTTCTCGTTATCTTTTTACGAAACTAGACTGAGGTTGACAAGTTACCTCTCCAACCCACATTGCTCCTTGTGCCCCTTTAAGATCTAAGTCTGCTTCACAGATTGTTTGCTGATCTTCTTGTAGTAACGAGATCACCGGATAACGGACATCTACATCCATTGAAAACTCACCATTTTGATCTGTTTTAGTTCGACCAATATGATTTCGAATTGAAGCATATTTTAAAAGTTCACCATTAGGGGATTTCAGACGTCCGAAAACCGTGACTAATTGCCTCACTTCCGGTTGATAAAAGGCAATATTTCCTGGATACAATGTGACGGATTTATTTCGGCCAGAAATAATGTCAAAGCTGTCTTTCGATTTGCCATCATTCATTAATTGGATGTCATAATCTGAATAAGGAGATAATGGAATAAAGGTATTTTTTCCACTAATCGGGTAATTTTGCCCGTTAACTTTAGCGAGCATACTGCCACTACCTTTAATGTCTGAATTGATAATAATGCCAGATTTACCTTGTTGACCACTGGGTGTGATCATCCCTTCACTATAAGCTATAGAGCCACGAGAAGTTAAATTACCATTGAGTCGTTTATTATCAGGGCGATTAATGGTCACCGTACCAGAGTTATACTTCGTATCATAAGAAGCGTAACCTAGAGTTGAGAAGTCAGATTCACCATTATCTTTATCATGCACTAACTTAGAAACAGAAACCCCCGCATTAGTGATCACGGAGTTTTCAAAATTCTTATTCACATAAATATTGGCTTTTACATTGCCATTGGTTGAAGAGATCCCAGTACTTAACCACGTTGAAAGAGGTAAAGAGAAATCAAGATTAATAAATTTTTCATTAGTGCTATTTTGATTATCATAATGATAACGCTGAACCCCAGCTCTTAATCCTACCGTGCCATAACGTCCCGAAAATAATGTATTTGCATATTCATAATTAATAGAATCACTACCAACTCGCTTATCTTTGGTATTGCTGATAGTAAATGAACCCGTTCTATCCATTATCTTATCGAAATTAATAGTTCCTCCATAAGAGTAACTGTCAGCCTCATATAGCGGTAAATCACCTCTTACGATAGTTTTCTCTTTAGATGCCCATAATGAACCATAGCCTTCTGGGATATTAATAGAAAGCGTACTAATATTACGGTGACTACCATGATTCTCTAACATTCCTTGCCAAGCAATAGAAAGATAGTTATTTACCGCTACACTGATATTCGTCTCCTGTACAATAAATTTATCAAATCCATAGTTAGACATTTGAAAACGAATACCGGATAACACAGGAAAGTTATAAGCAAAAGAGCTACCGATTAAATAACTTTTTTCGGGAGTTTGGTTATAAGAGCCACCCTCTTTGATATAATGACGTTTATCAAAATCAATATAGCCACCATAAATTTCCCAATTTAATTGGTCAAAATTACCGTTAGCGGTGCCAAAAGACTTATTAATGGTTTGATGTTGTGTTGTCACTACCTTGCCATCAATAACGGTTTCAATCGTTACTTCATAAATACCATAAGGCAACATGCCGGTATCAACTTCAAAATTACCCATCGGGAAATTTTGAATATTTAATAATTTACCTTGGCGATAAATACGAACTTCACCTGGACTATTTAAAAAAGCATAAATCGGAGTTAATGATTGCTGTTTATTCACCACCCTACTTGATGAATTATTCCCGATTGATGCTGCATAAATTTTACTGCTACTCAATACTGTTAAGCTGGCTAAGGACTGTAAATTCCAAGTGCTCATTAACCCGATAGCAAAACGCAATCCATTAAAATCACGTTCATACATTGCTCTATAGAGTTCAATATTGGAATTGGATTTACCTATACTGTAGGCAGATGCATTAATATTAAAATGGTGTTCAGCTTTAGCTAATAACGTGTCTAAATTAAAGTAGCTACTGGATGAATCTTGGGCGTTTTTAACACGACTTTGAAAGACGCCCAAATCATAGTTGGCCACAGCAGAAAATGAATTAACAGATGAATTTCCTAATATGGATTGTCTAGCATGTTCTTTGGGTGCAAAAGCTGACTTATCAACATCTAATGATAAATTAAATGAAGAGACATTTAATTGAAGAGCAGCATTACTATCAATAGTTATACTATTATTTTCATTAAAGATAGCATTTTTTTTATTTTCAATTTTATCAACTAATAACTGATTTAGTGTTGCGCCTTGATTATTTTCGATTAATTGAATACTTGATAGTTTTATTTTATCATTATCGATAACAATAATCGCATCTGCAATTTTCTTTTCACTTTGGTTTTGTTTATTTGCATCATTAAGTCGTAAGAAAACGGGCACCGACATACCTTCCTCTAAAGCATTAACAAATGCCGGAGGAATAATATATCCGCCCACTTTAATTCTTTTTATTTCATTAGCATTAATCGTATTCGAAAAAATAATACCTAATATTGATAAAGCGATAATACTCTTACGCATGATTTAGCCCATTCTTTATTTTTTATTTGACAACAATGAACTCTCCTTTGTGCCAAATGCCTACGCTAGATTTTTTATTTGTGAGATCGACAAGTTGTAATTTAACGGCTAAATGTGGCATAAGGTAATAACGCTCGCGACACATCCCCTCCACACCATATTGTTGTTTTTCTGCTAGACAAGGGCCTGAAGCCACAACACGAAATGAACTATTACCGATATTAGAAACTTTATTATCATGATACTGATAATTAAAATTCTCAATTCTGGGTGCAACCACTAAAATTGTACTAATAGTTGCAGATGTTGTTGCTGTCGCTGATTTTGAGCTTTGTGTTATACCATTTTCAGCAATAGGATCATCTTTCCAATTTAATCGATAATAACGCTCTTTATCATCCTTAGGCCCTTGATAAATGATTTTAAATACATCACTTGCATGACCGGGAAGAATCAGATTAGCCGGTGTTGATAGAATTTCATTGGGATCAGTAACCGGAATAACTTTCCCATTTTCAAGTGGTGAGTCTAATTTTTCTATTGTCAAATTGACTAATCTTGCCGTATTTACTGTATTTTCAATTTCTTTGGCAAGACTACTTTCATCAGAAGATATTATCTCTGTTATATTACCTACATTTACTGCAAAACTATTTTTTAATGGAAACCATAATAATAAAAAAAGGATTAATTTTATCTTATTCATAATAGTCAGTTTCTAAAAATAAATAACGATAAAGATATTACTTCCCTATAGTATCTTTATCGTAATATCAATTAGCCAATAAAGGAGAATTAAGGTTCTGGATTAGGTTTAACGGTAGAAAAGTCACCATCCCAAGTGGCAGTAAATTGCACTTTTACATCACCATCCCAGACACCATCAGCCAGTGATTTAAAATCGGCTGTTGCTCCTGCTGCTTGTGCACTGGCAATCACAAAAGTGAATTCACCACGATCTGTAGCGCGCTCAGAGCCATTGTAAATACCATCAGCAGCTAAATTATCTAAACCTGAGGTTAACCCTTTTGATGTATCAATTAACACGACATCAGTTGTTTTAGAAAGGTCTTCCCCATTCCATTTAACGCCAACTGTTAATGTTGAATCATCAGTTGTTCTTGCTAACGTATTAGCAATCAGTTTTGATGATAATTTAAAATCGGTTGCGCCAGATTGGCCTTGAATAGCAATATCAAATGCACCATTTTGTTGGTTAAATGATTTTTGTCCTTCAGCATAATTAAAAGTCAGACTTTTTAATGGAGTGACAACTAACATACTGGTTGTATCTTTAATTGCAGTTGCTTGCCAAGTAGCAGTTGCTTGTGCAACACGGGTATCTGCATTAGCAGCCGTAGCAAAAGAAGCAGCAATAATTGTTGATAGCATCACCGATGCTATTTTTTTATTTAACATATTATTCTCTCTAATTTTGATTTATAAAAAACAATTACATAGTATAAAAAACACCTTT
>NZ_CAWQOK010000127.1:0-8230 GCF_963896075.1 Proteus sp. G4415 | reverse complement strand
TTTAGCCGAAGAAGAAGCTCAACGTCAAGCGCAACTTGAAGCTGAACAAGCACGCCAAGAAGCTGAAGCTGAAGAAAAAGCGCGTATTGCACAAGCACAAGCCGAAGCGGAAGATATTGTCGCGTTACGCGAAGAGGTATTAGTCGATAAACCCGTAGAGCAAGAGAGACCGAAAAAAGAAGGCTTTTTCTCTCGCTTGAAAAAGGGATTATTAAAAACACGACAAAATTTAGGCTCCGGTTTTATGGGGCTATTCCGCGGTAAGAAAATTGATGACGAGCTTTTCGAAGAGTTAGAAGAGCAGTTGTTAATTGCCGATGTGGGAATGGATACCACTAGGAAGATCATTAACAGTTTGACTCAGCATGCTAGTCGTAAAGATCTCAAAGATGCTGAATCTCTTTATGGTAAGTTGCGTGAAGAGATGGGCGATATTTTAAATAAAGTGGATAAGCCATTAAATATTGAAGGTAAAAAACCTTTTGTCATTTTAATGGTCGGAGTTAATGGGGTCGGTAAAACGACCACTATCGGTAAGTTAGCCCGCCAATACCAAGCTGAAGGTAAATCGGTGATGTTAGCTGCAGGAGATACCTTCCGTGCAGCGGCGGTTGAGCAACTACAAGTTTGGGGTGAGCGTAATCATATCCCTGTTATTGCTCAGCATACGGGGGCTGATCCAGCATCAGTTATTTTTGATGCTATTCAATCGGCGCAAGCAAAAGGTGTCGATGTTCTGATTGCGGATACCGCGGGACGATTGCAAAATAAATCTCATTTAATGGAAGAGCTGAAAAAAATCGTCCGTGTAATGAAAAAATTAGACGAGGAAGCACCACATGAAGTGATGCTGACACTCGATGCCAGTACAGGGCAAAATGCTGTTAGCCAAGCAAAATTGTTTAATGAAACGGTTGGGCTGACAGGATTAACCTTGACGAAACTGGATGGTACTGCAAAAGGGGGCGTTATCTTCTCTATCGCTGATCAGTTTGGTATTCCTATTCGCTATATCGGCGTCGGTGAAGGTATTGAAGATTTACGTCCGTTTAAGGCCGACGATTTTATTGAGGCTCTGTTTGCCCGCGAGGAGTAGTTGTAATGATCCGCTTCGAACACGTCAGCAAGGCTTATTTAGGTGGAAGACAAGCATTACAGGGGGTTGATTTTCATCTTCGCCCTGGTGAGATGGCTTTTTTAACCGGACATTCTGGTGCTGGTAAAAGTACATTGCTTAAATTAATTTGTGGCATAGAACGTCCAAGTGATGGCGCTATTTGGTTTGCTGGTCATGATATCAGTAGGCTAAAAAATAGTGAGATCCCTTTTCTACGTCGTCAAATAGGGATGATCTTCCAAGATCACCATTTGCTGATGGACAGAACGGTTTATGACAATGTCTCTCTACCTTTGATTATTGCAGGCGCAAGTGAAGAGGATATTCGACGCCGAGTTTCAGCCGCCTTGGATAAAGTCGGACTACTTGATAAAGCGAAAAATTACCCTATCCAGCTTTCAGGGGGGGAACAGCAACGAGTGGGAATAGCTCGTGCTGTTGTGAATAAACCCACGGTGTTATTGGCTGATGAGCCAACAGGGAATCTTGATGGTGAACTTTCAGAAGGCATTATGCGTCTGTTTGAAGAGTTTAATCGCGTGGGGGTTACCGTGTTAATGGCAACGCATGATATGACACTTGTAGAGCGCAGGAATTACCGTATTCTAACCTTAGGTCAAGGGCGTATGGTGGGAGGACAAAATGGCTAAAGGAAAACACTCCCGTAAGGCAATGCCAACACCAAAAGCGAAAACAAAAGCATTACGTGGTGGACGCCGTGAGCAGTGGCGTTATGCATGGCGTAATACCATGGCCGACTTTTTACGCCAACCTCTCTCTTCTTTCTTAACGGTGATGGTAGTAGCGATTTCATTAACACTACCTAGTATCTGTTACATTGTCTGGAAAAATGTATCAACAGCCGCAGAGCAGTGGTATCCCACTCCGCAACTGACGGTCTATCTTGATAAATCTCTAGATGACAGCTTAGCGCAGGCAACGATAAAAAATATCGAGGCATTAGATAAAGTTGAAGAGGTTAATTATCTTTCTCGTCAAGATTCATTAGTGGAGTTTCGCTCATGGTCTGGATTTAGTAGCGCATTAGATATGCTAGAAGAAAATCCATTACCCGCTGTCGCGATTGTGACTCCTGTTATGGATCCTAATGACGAGCAATTAATGGTTAATTTGCGTGATGCAGTGGCAAATATTGCCGGTGTTGACGAAGTGAGAATGGACGATAGCTGGTTTACTCGGTTATCTACTTTAACCTCATTAGTTGGACAAATCGCAATGGTGATCGGTAGCTTAATGATTGTGGCACTGCTATTGGTTATTGGTAATAGTGTTCGTCTTAATATTTTCAGTCGTCGTGATACCATTAATGTGATGAAATTAATTGGTGCTACTGATGGCTTTATCATGCGCCCCTTTTTAAATTGGGGTTTAGTACTCGGCTTTATCGGGGCTATTTTTGCGATTATTTTCTCTGCATTATTGGTATGGAAGTTATCTGATGTCGTTACGCAAGCGGCGACCGTATTTGGAACGACTTTCTCAATATCTGGATTAGGTTTTGATGAATCGGTTATTTTGATCCTCGTTTCGATGACCATTGGCTGGTTTGCTGCTTGGTTGACCACCATGCAACATTTACGTCAATTCACACCAGAATAGCCATATTAGTCCCTTTTTTCCTTTTTATTATGGCGGGTTGCATTATTATGGCAACCTTGCCATTTTATCAAACCCCTATCTTTGGCATAATAATGTTCTACACTTAACCTAGATGAATTGAGTACTATTTTTAATAGATGAATTTGCGGTTTGCTTGGTAAAGTACAAAGATATGTAAACATAGATGCGATATGAACCTTTAGTCTTTATGCTGGTCAATAATGTTGTAAAAACATAATATCTACCACCAACGATGACCTGTTAAGTACTATTAGAAGGTTCTTCCTGCTCACCATACAGTATTAATATTAATTATCTATTTGATTTTCATGAGGATTTGAATGACAAAAGAAATGCAATCCTTAGCATTGGTTCCGCAAGGCAGCATTGAAGCGTATATCCGTGCAGCCAATTCCTATCCGATGTTAACGGCAGAGGAAGAAAAGGAACTGGCTGAACGGCTGCATTACGAGGGCGATTTGGAAGCAGCGAAAACGCTGATCCTTTCTCATTTACGCTTCGTTATTCATGTTGCTCGCAGTTATTCAGGATATGGTTTACCTCAGGCGGATCTTATCCAAGAAGGTAATATTGGTTTGATGAAAGCGGTGCGTCGCTTTAACCCTGAAGTTGGGGTTAGACTGGTTTCTTTCGCCGTGCATTGGATCAAAGCCGAAATTCATGAATATGTGTTACGTAATTGGCGTATCGTGAAAGTCGCGACAACGAAATCACAGCGTAAACTGTTCTTTAATTTAAGAAAAAACAAAAAACGCTTAGGGTGGTTTAACCAAGATGAAGTCGAGCTAGTCGCGAAAGAGCTTGGGGTTTCTGAGAGCGATGTACGTGAAATGGAATCTCGCATGTCGGCACAAGATATGGCATTTGACATGAGTGCTGATGATAGTGATGACTCACATCCTGTAGCTCCGGTGCTATTCTTAGAAGATAAATCTTCTGACTTTGCTGATGGTATTGAAGAAGATAACTGGGATAACCATGCGGCTGACCGACTGACTTTAGCGATAAAAACACTGGATGAACGTAGCCAAGACATTATCCGCGCTCGCTGGTTAGAAGATGATAATAAATCAACTTTACAGGAGCTTGCAGATAAATATGGTGTTTCTGCTGAGCGAGTTCGCCAGTTAGAAAAAAATGCGATGAAAAAATTGCGTTTAGCGATTGAAGATTAATCACATTTTAAAGCCAATCCAACCTCTCTGATTGTAGAGTATGATATAAAAGCGATATTGATATATCGCTTTTTTTATACGCGGAGAACATGACGTGAAAGAGATAAAAATAGTTATCGCCCCAGATCCTTTTAAAGAGAGCTTAAGTGCCAAAGAGGTGGCAGAGGCGATTAAACAAGGCTTTTCACGTTATTTACCTGATGCTGATTATTGTTGTATTCCTATGGCCGACGGCGGTGAAGGTACAGTAACGTCATTAGTTGATGCTACCCATGGTCGTTTTATCACAACGCCAGTTTGTGATCCATTAGGTAAACAGGTAACAGCCACTTGGGGAGTGTTAGGCGATAATACTACTGCCGTGATTGAAATGGCACAGGCATCAGGTCTTCATCTTATCCCTTCATCTCAACGCAATCCCAATTTAACGACGAGTTATGGTACCGGTGAGTTAATTTGTGCCGCACTAGATTTGGGGGTTAAAAAGATCATTTTAGGCTTAGGAGGAAGTGCCACAAATGACGGCGGTGCAGGTATGATGCAAGCGCTCGGTCTTGGTCTTAAAGATAAGTCTGGAACATCTTTGCCTTTTGGTGGACATGCATTAAGTCAACTTCATTCTATAGATATCAATCAACTACATCCAAAACTTGCCTCTGTTGATATAGAGATCGCCTGTGATGTAACTAATCCATTATGTGGCGAATTGGGGGCTTCAAAAGTCTTTGGCCCGCAAAAAGGGGCGACAGAACAAGATATTGAGCAACTGGATAGCGCACTACACCATTTTGGTACTTATCTTGAGAAAATGACACAACGCACTCTTATCAATATTGCAGGAAGTGGTGCAGCAGGAGGATTGGCTCTGCCTTTGCTGGCATTTACGCAAGCAACACTTTCACCAGGTATTGATTTGGTTGCTAACGCTGTTGAATTAGAAAAACAGTTAATCGATGCAGATTTGGTCATAACTGGCGAAGGGCGAATGGACAGCCAATCGGCGCAAGGTAAAACCCCAATAGGTGTTGCTAAATTAGCTAAAAAATACCATCGCCCAGTGATTGCATTAGTTGGTGGTTATTTACCAGATTATGATGTGGTTCATCAGCAGGGTATTGATGCGGTTTTCTCTATCATGCCTGGTGTTGCCACTTTACAACAAGCCTTTGATAATGCTGAGCAAAATTTACAGGAAACCGCTTATAATGTCGCGAGGCTTTATGCTTTATCATTGCAGAAATAATCATAAGTATCAGCCTGTAATGAAGTAGCAAAATGATGATGCGCTAAAAAAGCCTGTGCTACAGGATCGTTGATTTGCCCTGTTTTCAATAAAGCTTGCCAATGTGTAATGGTTGGATTTTTTTCAAGGCATTGTGTTAGTAAGTAATGCCCAACACCACGACGACGAGTCACTTCTCTTACCATAAAATCACTGATAAGCGCTGTTTTTGCTTGGTATTTTATACGACAAGCCGCTAGCAATCGCCCGTTAAAACGGGCGACAAAAAGAGCATGCTCTGTGGTGATTGGTGCAGTGAGTGCCATTTGGTACTCACTATCTTGCCAAATTTTCCCTAAATCTATTTTATCTTGTGCTGAAAGCTGCGGCAGTTTTTCAATGGTTAGTTTCATCAAATGTCCTGTTAGTCGGTGGTTTGTCGTTGTTGTTTTAATGTGGAAAGTAGCGTTTTGATGGCAAAACACAATGCCAAACTTGTTAAGATCACACAAGAATAAAAGACATATTGATAATGATTATCGGTGACAAAATAGCTTGCGACCATAGGCCCTGCTGCCATACCACAGTAGCGGATAAAATTATAAATACCCATTGCCGTTGCTCTTACTGAACTAAAGTGGCTGGTTAATAAGGTCGTGTGTGTAGGCATAGTTAATCCTAAAGAGAGACCATATAACACCGTTAATATTAACATTATTGGTAATGAGATTTGCCAAAATAGGGCAAATAACGACAACATGGCAAGGTTTATACATGAAGTTATGATCACACCATATTCAGCGCTAAACAAATGACAAACCTTACGGTAAAGGTAACTGCCTAACACCAGTGCAATGGACATAGGAACATAAAGCCCACCAATTTCACTGCTATTTAAGTGATAAAGGTGAAAAGCAATTAAAGGTAAAAATACTAATAGGCAGAAGTAGTTATAAAACACCATAAAACTTATCACAAAAACAGATTTACCCTCTGGGGCGGCGAGCACTTGTCGCATAGCAGATAAGCTTTTAACGGACTGTTTTTGTTCTGGGCGAGTTTCAGGTAAATAAAACAGATGGGCAATCAGCAAAACAAGTCCCACCATACTTAAGAAAACAAAAATACTTTGGTAGTGATAATGTTGTGCTAAATAGCCGCCTAATAAAGGACCACTCGCTGGTGCTAATGCTAGCAACATTTGGTAACTTCCCATTGCTTTAGCACGCTCATTCCCTTGATAGAGATCGCCTAAAATAGTTGCTGCGACAACAGGGATGGCAGCGATACCTATGGCTTGGATCACTCGTCCAAAAATTAATAGGTTAATAGAATTAGCCCATATACAAATAAGTGCGCCGATAATTGAAATCGTTAACCCACTGAGCAAAATAGGTTTTCTGCCCCATTTATCAATCAATGAACCATAACATAACTGCATAACAGCCATAGCAAAAGTGAAAGCTGATACCGTAAGGTTAACCAGTGATAATGTGGTATTAAATTGCTGCTGGATCAATGGCAGCACAGGAGTATAAATATTTTGTGCTAGAGAGCCTAATAAAGCGCTAAAGCAAACAAGGTAAAACAGACTACGGATTGATAATTTCATTATATTGCCTCTTAGTTTTGTTTCCATGGAAACAAAATAGATAATAGCGATATTTTGATTGTTGTAAATAGTTTTGGTATTATTTTTTTAAAATATTTTTTCCAAGGAAACAAAATGACAAGACAGCAAGTAACCACACAGGAATTGCTTAATGGTTTAAGTGAATTGTTGCACTTAAAAGAAGCGAATAATGATGAAGGTCATAAGAAAGTATTAGCAGAGAAGGGGTTAGAAAATTATTCACTCACAGAGCTTCATGTGATCCATTGTATTGGTGAAGAGAGTATGCGCAACCTCACAACGATCAGTGATTATATGGCAATGACACGTGGGGCAGTCTCAAAAATTTGTCGTCGCTTACAGAGTAAAGGCGCTATTGAGAAAATAAAATTAGCGGATAACCAAAAAGAGATATTTTTTATTTTAACTACTGAAGGGGAAAAGCTGTTTCACACTCATGAATTGTTACATCAACAATCTCAGGCAAAATGGATAACCTTATTTGAACAGTATGATCAAAATGAAAGGCTGGCAATTAAACGCTTTTTAGCTGATGTTGCAAATCGTTTTCGCCACAAGGAAAAAGCATAAAGAAAACCCCCATATGGTTAAATATAGGGGCGATAAAGTTTATTTTTTATCTTCGGCAATGCGGTTACGAATATTGTCAGCACGCTCTTTTGATGGTGGGTGAGAATCAAACATGCTTGAATCACTACCACCTAATTTAGCTAATTTTTCAAAGCCAGTCACTAAGCCTGAAGTATTGACACCGCGTTTTTTCAGCAGATCGTAAGAGAAGTTATCAGCTTGTGTTTCTTGGTGTTGAGAGAATTGGGCATTAACCAGTTTTTCACCCATTTCTGCTAACTGGGAACTACTTAATTGTGCTGCTACTCCCCCCGCTGAAGAGGCCGCGGTACGTGCCGCAACAGTGGCATGTGCTACTTGAATTGCTTTACGTGTATGGCCTAATGCCACGTGTCCCATTTCATGACCCAATACACCTTCCACTTCGTTGTCAGTCATGATGTCCATTAAACCGCTATAAACACGCACACAGCCGTTTGCCATCGCCCATGCATTGACATCTTTAGTGAGATAAACTTTATAGTTTACTGGAGTACCATTAACTTCATTACCTAACGCTTTCGCGATATTATTTAAGCGTTTAGTGTAGTTACTATTTGCAGGTGCAATTTTGTTTTTAGCATCCATTTCTTTACATGCATCATTAGTTAGCGCTTTGACATCGTCATCACTTAATGTTGCCGCTTGGAAAAGTTGTGTACCTGATTGCGCTAACATAGAAGTATCAAGATTTTTACAGCCAGAGAGTAATGCCGCGGATACCATCACTGTCGCAAGTAGTTTTATTTTCATTATCAATTAAGTCCTTTTCTGCTTAGCAGTTTAATATTATTAGTTGCACATTAAATGCGAGCAAAAGAATAGCAGTGCTT
>NZ_CAWQOK010000126.1:0-11496 GCF_963896075.1 Proteus sp. G4415 | reverse complement strand
TATAAAAATATAATATCATTTTATGTGATTTGATCAAGTGAAATTAAGTTTGTTATTTTATTGATTACATTAGTCATTAATGTTGAGGCTGAATAATGTTAATTCTTGATGAATGGGCGGAGCGCCACATTGAAAAGGCGTTGAAAAATGGTGAACTCTCTTCTTTGCCAGGAGAAGGTAAACCCTTGGTATTAGATGATAACAGTCATGTTCCTGAGTCTTTGCGGGCTAGTTATCATTTGCTTAAGAATGCCGGCTTTTTGCCCCCAGAAATGCAAGATAGAAAAGATGCATTATCTTTAGCTGAAATATTAAGTTCACTTTCAGAAACTGGCATCAAAGATGAACAGTTACAAAAAAAACTCACTTTACTCGAATTAAAATTACAACAGGCAGGAATGGACACACAGTTTCTACATACGGACTATGCAACCCAATTAACAGAAAAGTTAGCAACACATAAAGATAAACACAGATAAGCCTATACATCCTTGTATAAGCTTATCTAAAGAATAATATTATCCCGCATGCGGTGAATAATAAATTGGCGATCCAGGCCCTACAGGTAAGTGGAAAACAAACACCCAAAGGTAGAATAACAGTGACCAACCAATTAAGAAGATAATAGAATATGGCAACATCATCGAGATCATAGTTCCAATACCCGTATCTTTCTTATATTTTGTGGCAACCGCTAAGATTAAACCAAAGTAACTCATCATTGGCGTAATAATATTCGTCACCGAATCACCTATACGATAAGCTGCTTGAATAGTTTCTGGTGCATAACCTGCCAGCATTAACATCGGAACAAAAATAGGCGCCGTTACTGCCCATTGTGCAGAAGCTGAACCAATCATTAAATTGATAAAGGCGCAAATTAAAATAAAGCCCAAAAATAGCAACCCACTTGGCATATCAATACTATTAAGTAAAGCCGCACCTTTAACAGCGATCACTTGCCCTATATTTGTCCAGCCAAAAAAAGCCACAAATTGAGCAGCAAAGAAAATAATTACTAAATAAAGACCTAATGTGCTCATAGAGTTTGCCATGGCATCGACAATATCTTTATCTGAACGCATAGTCTTAGCTATCCAACCATAAACAATACCGGGGATAGCAAAAAATAAGAAAATGAATACAACAATGGATTTTAAGAATGGTGAGTTACCAATTAAACCTGTTTCTTGGTTTCTTAATATGCCATTTTCAGGTACGACAGTGAATGCCAGAATGATGGCCATCACAATAAATGTTCCTGTTGCTGCCCATAGTGCTTTTTTCTCAAGAGGGGTAACTTGCGCAGCATTTTTTAGATCAGTTTCTTCATCATCTAATTCATTACCATTATAAGGCCCTAACTGAGGCTCAACGATTTTTTCTGTGATGATGTAGCCTAAAAATGTAATTAAAAAGGTGCTGACAAACATAAAGTACCAGTTTGCTTCCGCACCAACAATATAGCTTGGGTCAATAATGCGTGCTGCTTGTTGTGTAATACCTGATAATAATGGATCGATAGTCCCTAACAGTAAGTTAGCTGAATATCCGCCAGATACTCCCGCAAACGCAGCAGCAATCCCCGCTAATGGATGACGACCTAGCGAATGGAAAATAATTGCCGATAGCGGGATCAAGACAACATATCCTAATTCAGCTGCAGTATTTGACATAATACCTGCAAATACAATGGCTAATGTGGTCATTTTGCGTGGAGCTTTCATAACCACTAAACGCATAACGGCTGATAATAATCCCGCTCGTTCAGCTATTCCGACACCGAGTAAAGCCACCAGTACGGTTCCTAAAGGAGCAAACCCTGTAAAATTGGTAACAATATTAGCAAGAATACGTCGTATACCATCAGCATCAAGTAAACTGATAATATGAATATAACCATCTTCAGCGCGCCCTTTAGCGCCTTCTGGTCGTGGATCTTGTACTGTAACGCCGAAGTATTCACCAACCGCTGAAGATACAAGTAAAATAGCAATTAAAATAATAAATAAAATAACGGGATGGGGGAGTGCATTTCCAAGCCATTCCACTGTGCGTAGAAAACGACTTCCTCCCTGTTTTTTTGTTTGCATGATTTATCCTTTTTATAAAAAAACAGAAAATGCACAGTACACAACCAAATTTGTTTTTACTATCCGTAAATACCTATCATATAAATGATATTATCTAAAATTAACACTCAAACAATGAAAAAAAATATAATTTAATTAATATTAAACAATAAGTTAAAAAACATACCATCAATTATAGATAACAAACATTAAAATCAATTTATAATATCTAAAATTAAAAAATGCGCGCAAGTTAACACTTTTTAACATTTTAAAGTCTATTTATTAACCTTTACAGAACTAAAAACTCCTTAAAAAGTACATAAAAAGCTTCGAATACTCTAATAAACCTGATAATAACGGCTGAAATTACTATTTATAGTCACATCATTACAAGAATTAACTAAGAGATGTTAAAAAAGAAGTCTATTTGTGACTAAGCGGTATGATAATAAAATAGGAGAAAAGCCTAATAATAGCGTAGTAAATAATAGAAAAATAATAAATGGGTGTATTAGAAGAGATAAAATAAGTCAACTTTCAACATAAAAAAACGGCAAGGTTGCCCTTGCCCTACCAATAAGGTAATCAATCAAAGAAATGTAATATCTAGCAAAACATCAATATGTCATACCGACTTAATATCAATAATGAAAAGCATCAGGTGTTGCTTGAGCAATAACATAATTGCGCTTATCTATTCCTTTATTATTTAATGAAGGCTTTTTTACGTAACAATCCTCAAAAAACCAATAAATGGGTGTATTCAAATAGAGAGCTAACAGCACTAAATGTCTGAGATCTATTTTGTTCATACCTCGTTCATAGCGAGAAAATTGTTGCTGGCTGACACCAATTTTTTTAGCCAGTTGCATACCGGTATAACCCAGCTCTTTACGTTTTTTTTGGATCTTTTTACCTACAGAAGCATTTACATCTATATTCGCAAAATCAAAATTCATCATCATAATATTCACCCACTATCATGATTAAGGCATGGTTAAAATAATTGAACCGGAACCGGAGAAACGACCAGGAGCTACCCGTCCATTCGTGCGTAGCGTTGAACTCACAGAGACTGGCGCTGAACCGCCTGCGGGAACATTTACCGTAACGCCTTTTTCACCAGGATAATTGTTTAGATATAAATCAGCATATAAACTCTTATCTGCACGCAGAGGTACCCGTCCACTATCAGAGCCAGATGCGATAACCAACACTTTCATTGCTAAATTACAGGTTACATTGATTGTTTCAGAGCGCTTAGCACCACTTAAACTAGCTTCATCAATATCACCATAGTTAAGGTTCACCGCACCTTCAGATATTTTACAAGCACCCACTGGTGGTGGTGCGATACCGCATAGTGAACCTGGTAAGAGTTTTCCTCGTGGTGATATACCACTTGAATTCGGTTGATAGAATAATCCCACACACTCTTGGTTAGAGTTTAATGAAGGCCCTCTGTGGGTGGTTTGCCCTTCAATAGGGAATGATCTATTTTTAAGTACTACATCACGAACTTCAGCTAAAGTACGTAGTTTTTCAATTCGAGCAATCTGAAATGCAGGATTTCCCCCAGTACCATTTACTGTATGTTTATGGTTCACTGTGACATAACACACAGGCCAACCATAACAAGGATTTAATATTCCTGAGGTTTCTGGATCCCAACGCTCAATAACATAAGTGTAAGTGGCGTTAGAAGGTGTCCCTGTTGATTCTGTTATATAAGAAAAAATAGAGGCCATCGCAGGTGCTGAGAAAAGCCCCGCTATTAAGATAAATATCGCCGGAAATCGTTTAAATATAAACATGTAAAACCTCAATCTTCATTATCAGTCATAATTCAAATAGAAGGTGGCTATTGCACTAAAAGGACCACGTTTAATCGACTTATTCGCAATCGCATCCGGCTCACCTTGAATAAAGGCATAAAAATTCAAAATAGTGTCACCCGCAGTTAATGACATCTTGTCTGTTTCTTTATTTATAGGTAGAGCATTACCATTTTCAGACTCTAATCCCACCGCAATACCAGAAGCTTGGCTGCCCGGACTTATTGCCAAAAATCCTTCTCCTGCCATTGCTTGGTTTTCCTCTCCTTTAAAGGTTATTTTGACGCTTTTACCGATTGAGAGATCACATTCTGACAGACGTAATTGAAATAACTTGCTTGGCGTTCTTTTATAGGCATAAAGGTTTTTATCAGGAATATTGCCAAAATCGAGTACCACGGTTTCATCACCCGGTTTTATGGTACAAGGCTCATCAACTAATATGCCGTGAAAATAGAGGTTGTCCGGTATTGCAAAAGCCGCTGAAGTTAACCCTATTGATACAGATAGACCCAATATGAACCGGATCGATAATGTTTTTATTTTCATCAAAACGCTCCTATTGGTATTCTGCTAATAAGGTGGCTGAGACTTCAAATGCCCCTTCAGGCAAGGTACTTCCCGGTCTTTTTACTGGAACAGCTTGAATAACCGGAGGCGAATCTGGTGAAATCGCAATACGCTCATTTAGCTTAAAAGGCTTACCATCTTGAGTTAAATGAATACCTAAATCTGGAATATTGGTTTGCAATGCCGCCTCATCAAACTGGGTTTTAGGTCCGATAATTGATAATCCCAAATCCCAGCCTTTTAAATTAGCGTCGCATACCAAGGTATAATTCACCGATTCGGTATAGTTAATACCATCAACTTTATTAATACCGACGTTCTTACCAAAAAAAACCTCAATTCGTTCGTCATTGCTGATAACACAAGGAGGTGGCACTAATAATGTTCCGAATAATTTTAAATTAGGCGAGTCGGCCGCCATTACTGCTGTAGAATTTAGTAATATAATCAGACAAATAGATTGCAATTTATTCATCGTGTTGCCCCTTTACTGATAATCTACATGAAGTGTGGCATTGGCAACAAAATCTCCACCAACTAGTGTTTCTCTATTATCACGCACAGGGATCGCTTCTAGTTTAGGCAAATTGGGATAGGTAAATTTAACCGCTGAGCCTAATCCTAATAATTTACCTTGATAAAGAATGCGTACCCCTAATCCCGTAATATTAGTTTGTAGGGCATTACTATCGAACCCTGTTGCATTACCTGTTATATAGACTTTCATAGCGTTAGTCGGTCTTTTTTGGCAAGTCGCGGTATATTCGATAGGTTGCTTATAATTGCTATCATTAATACGCGTACTCATTACTTCGCCAAAATTCACCTCGATCATCTTGCCGTCATTGATTAAGCAAGGAGGTGGAGCGATGACGTTTCCAGTAATATTGATATAAACAATCCCGGGGGTCGCTCTTATTACTGCTCCTGCAGGTAAGTTAGCAACAGCAGTAGAACTCAGGCCTCCAGTAAATGTTGCCAGAATAAAAACCAACACTGCCTTGCTTGGGCTAAACCACTGTTCCATAACCATAAATCAGACCTATTTAGTTTCCAGCTGCCGTTTCTGTTACTTTGCATTGATTGCCACTACAGGTGAATTTCATCTGAGGGCGACCGCCATAATCATTGATGTAGCTCAATACCGGTGAAGCACCAAACATGGAAGCACTCAGATTTATCGTGCCGCTACTTTTAGGTGCGATCATTAATGGTTCAAAGCCATCCAAGCTTTTTCCTTTCAAACTGGTTAATCCATCGACTAATGTCACATAGTAAGGCGTTGGATTATTCACTTCGAAGCGATCACCTTTTTT
Source organism: Proteus sp. G4415 (assembly GCF_963896075.1). Classification (NCBI taxonomy): domain Bacteria; kingdom Pseudomonadati; phylum Pseudomonadota; class Gammaproteobacteria; order Enterobacterales; family Morganellaceae; genus Proteus; species Proteus sp. G4415. The sequence continues at coordinate 5,700 of NZ_CAWQOK010000126.1, read as the reverse complement.
AGTTAAAGTGATCTGCTCTTGCCAAGGATTGGTTAAATCCGTTTGCGAGGCATAGATTGATGCAGGACGATAAAATAATTTGATCCGCGTTTGTAATGCAATTTGCAGTACATTAGGCTTATTACTACGTGGTGGAATTTCACGTAGGTTAAAATAGAAAACACTTTCTCTATCTTGTGGTAATTTGGCTATATCAGGTAATGATTGCACCTTAATCTGACTTTTATCACCCGGTTCAATACGTTGGATCGGGGGTAAAACAATCAGTGGGCTTTCAATACGTTCGCCGTTTTCATTTTCCATCCAGCCTTGAGCAAGATAAGGTAAGTCCTTATTTTGATTGCTGACATTTAAACTAATCGATTTTTCGGCACCATTAAAAATGACACGAGTTCGATCTAGCGCAATGGCAGCAACAGCTTGATGAGTAAATGCCATTCCCATTAACAAAGTGGTTGCAACAATGCATGAGCGTTTTAATAACATCATCTTTAATTACTCTTTGTCTGAAGTTGTTTTTATCTTTATTTCCTGTTCCTTAACCTTAACGAGATAGAAACTTCGTTTTAGGTAAGGAGACTTCTCTTTGATTGAAAGTAGAGGTTGCTGTGCCATCATCACTACAGGTCAATAACAGTGATGAAATTTGCACATTCTCCACCAATGTTGGAATAAGTACTTTGCACTGCTCTTTACCACTCCAACGAACACTCAATACATCCCCGGTATTAATACCGGTTAGATAAACATTTCCACCATCATTAATGATGCCTAACTCACGCCCTTTTTCTGTTGTGACACTGGCGCCAAATGGTGGGAAGGTTCCATCTTTTAACCGAATAACCGCCATGGCTTTTTGCCCTTCGATAACATCAAATCGACGGTAACCAATCGCCCCTTCGGTTAGGGTTAATTGCTGAATTGAGCGTAATGCTTCGACATTTTCAGGTAATCGATTAAGATCGATACTCGCGCTACTACGGTAGTAATCATTAATATCTGGCAATACCGCTTTACCAAACATATTGGTATGGGAAATCGCACCAAAATTCTTCACGGGAATATTAGCGATACCGTCTGTATCAATAAGTAAGCGAGTACTACCTGTACGACTAACGCGGTGTAATGCTCCACCTTTCGGCGTAAGTGTGGCACCACCTTGTAGCGATAAAGTGGCAGAGGTATATTCACCATTGATATGACTTGCACTGGCGGTGACTAAGGCCGCATCAGCATAATGCATAAAATAAGCATCGGCTGAAGGTTTACCATTGCTACTTACCCCAGCGCCAACACGATAACTGCTATTGTCATCAATTCGATCGTAATAGCTGACATTATGAGAGTTACCGCTCTTATTAATGACAGTGTTGTAACTGATGGTCGCACGATCACCCCAAGGCATACTGACATTCATATAAACGCCATTATCATTGGTGCCATTAAATTTATTACGGAAAGCAGAGAGACTAAAATTGATATTTTTAAAACGACCAATATCCGCGCTTTTCGCTAACGATAAGTTGTAATTATCATTAGTTGGCTTATTCCAATATGTTTGGTGACTATAGTTTAAGTAAGTACTCAATCCCCAGTCAGGAAATTGCTTACTAAACATAATGGTATAAAGTTCTTTGTTATTATCAGCATTACCATCGCGATAGCGACGCTCTAAATACTGATCCATGGTCATAAAGTCGCGTTCTGAGAAGCGATAACCAGCAAAGGTGACTTGGCTATTAATAGCTTCAAAACGTTTTGAATAACTTAATCGATAAGAGCCACCGTTATAACGCTTATCATCACGAGGAATTTTTGCCCAAGAGTGAGTAGCATCAAAAGAGAGAGCACCAAAAGCCATTAAGTCACGGCCGATACCCGCAGACAAGGCGTTATAATCACCCGCAACAATTGATCCCCCATAAAGTGACCAACCGTTACTCACCCCCCATGAAAATTCCCCCATACCAAAAACGGGGCCTTCGGTATTATGGTCAATATTAGAAGGTTTACCTGCCGAGAATTTATATTGCACTCGTCCTGGTCGAGTTAAATAAGGAATACTTGCCGTATCCATTTGAAACTCTTGTACAGAGCCATCTTGCTCTTCGACACGTACATCTAATTTGCCACTAACCGCATCATTAATATCTTGAATACGAAATGGTCCTGGAGCAACTTGCGTTTCGTAGATCACTCGACCCTGTTGGCTAATTGTCACTTTGGCATTGGTTTTTGCTACACCTGTGACTTCTGGCGCATATCCACGTAAATTAGGTGGCAACATATTGTCGTCAGTTGCGAGATGAACCCCGGTAAAACGGAAACTATCAAAAATATCGGAGCGCGAGTAAGTCTCTCCCATGACAAAGCGCGCTTCCCATTGAGGGATAGCTCTATAGAGATAGTATTGATTCCATTTCCAGCTGTTTTCTGTACTTTGAGGGATCCCTGTCGTATGTTGGTAGCTCGCTTGCCAATCAGCGCGAAAACGCCAAGCACCTAAGTTCGCCCCTAAAGTACCTAACCCCGTCACTTGCTGACGTTGTTTTCCTTTAGCAGGATCAGTCACATTGGCATTGACGTTATAATCAAAAAGTATCCCTGAAATACCGTCATCCCAACGAGAAGGCGGATCCCAGTTTGGTGCTGAATACTCCAAATAAGCTTGAGGTATCGTTAATAATAAATTACCACTACCTAAACTGGCATTTATTGTCATTCCGGGAATAGATGATGTATCAAGGCAAGTTTGATTATCGTTAAAACGAATTTTATCAAGCCACTCTGGTTTTAGTCCTAATTGACGAACTAATTCAGGAGGTAAGCAAGGTTCACTTCCTTTGGGATCATCTGCAGGTACAACATAATTAATGTTGTAGATATCGGGAAGTTCATTATTATTTATACGAACAACAAATTCGTAGCGCCCTGGCATAATATAGCCAGCTCGAGAGAAATCAGATAAATCGATATTTTGTTTATCTTTAAGATCTAAAATATCAGCATTAAACTCAATATCGCTATTCGCTAAAGCTGAATTTGAAAGACTGGATGCCCCAGTAACAATTAAATAGATCAATATAGCAACAGGCCGAATAGCATGCTTTTTTCTCTTTTCTCGCTTCTCTAAACAAACGGTTTTGAATGATCTAACCATAAATTATCCAACCCTGATCCATTTAATAGTATTCCAGCTTAAAGCGCAGCGTCGTACGGTAATTCCCCGCTTTTGGCGTATCGTTGTTTTTGACTATTCGAGCTTGGTACAGCAATGCCATTGACTGCGAATCAATGCCAACGGGCGGTAGGGGTTGTCCTGGAATAGCTTGTCGACCATAACGATCCGCTATCGCTAATGAAGCACCTTTGGCCTCACCGGATAACTCAAAGTTGCCATTTCCATTAGAAGGACCATCGAACGTTGCGATAAAACGTGGATTATCCGCTTCTTGCCCTTTCTGGCTAATTAGCGTACAGTCCGTTAATCTGATAGAAAAATATTCAATCGGTCCTTGACCTTCAGTGACTAACGTTGGGATAGATACCGTCGTTAGCGGGATCACTTGATCACTACTTCCCGCTGATATTGCACATGACGGCTCTAATATGGTTCCTTGTAGATTGAGCCACCCAAATCGCTGATGCATGTTTTTATCTTGTTTTACATCACTGGCTATCGTTGACGCAGTCACTAAACTGGCAACAAGGCATAGCAATAGTGGTGCCATCTTGCGATTCATATTTTTCTCCGTTAGTAAGAAAAATCATTAAAAGTAAAGACAGGAATTAAAGCTCTGTACTTCCTTGTACAGAACTTATTTTTTCTTACTGATAAGTCAGTGCGAAAGTTGCGATTGCAGTAAAGTCACCTGGAACAGCAGCTTCAGATGCAGAACCTTGTAAATAAGCAGCAAAGTTCAGATCATTGTTACCATCACGCAGGTTTTGAGCAGCACTTGGGGTGCCTAATTTGATTTGTTTACCACCCGCATCGGTGATAACAACAGCTGCATTTTTAGCGATACCTTCAATGCCTAAAGAACCTTCTAAAACTTCAGTTGCTTCAGAGCCAGTGAAAGTTGTTTGAACAGTTTTGTAAGTCTCTGTAGTACAATTTTCTAAAGAGATTTTAAAGTCACGAGAATTACTACGGCCACCATCTTTTAATGCAGCAGTAGAAATTTGACCTAGTGGAACTGTTTGATTTTCAGTATCAGGAGTAATTGAGCAAGGAGCATCAATGATTGAACCAACAAATTTAACAGTACCATGACCTTGATCTGCAGCTAAAGCAGAACCCGCAACAACAGATAAACCTAAACCAAGAACTAAAGCTAATTTATTTAATTTCATCTTTTTGTTTCCTGAAATATAAAGGATGAAGACATCTAAAATAATTAATTCATTTAGGATTGGATTATTCCTAATTGAATGGCTCATTTATTGAGCTCGGGAATTTTGGTATATTTAAGTCCACTTCAAACGCCGCGAAATATCGTTAGAAACGAAACAAAATACACCAAATTGTTTAGTTAAAGATTTTCATCTCGCAAGCGTGACTATTTAGATTTTTTCATCTTAAAATTTAGGAAAAAGATTATATAATTCTAAGTGCAAATACTATAGTTTGTTAAAAAAGTAAAAAAATTTATTTCAGTGTTTTGCACAAAGTAATAAATTATTTTGATTTTTTAAAAAATTGTTTAATATCAATATGTTAAATAATTAAGAATATATACCTAATAATATATTTGACTTAAGTTAGAAGCCGGAGAATAATAGTAAACAATTTGGTGTATTTTGATTGTTTCTCTAAATAGGTGTAAATATCACCTGCCATTCTCCTTTCTCTTACCTATCAATGGTTTTCGTTTTCTAAAAATTGGCAAACTTTCAATAAACTTGTTTAAAATTAACGAGTAAAAAAGAAAGTATAAAAAAAACACAACCCTTTATTGATGCATATTACTTGCTATAGTGATGCTGCAACTGACTTTTGTTGTTTATTATCTAATTGAAAAGGTTACGAAAATGAAGCAACGTAAATTTCTTACACGTTTTGAAGTGAATGCTATTTTAAAGCAAGCTAAGGAAGGTAGGTATCCCGAAAGAGATTACTGTATGTTTTTAATGTGTTTTTTACATGGTTTTCGTGTTAGCGAACTATGTAATTTAACATTAAGCGATATTGATCTAGAAAGTAGAATACTCTATGTCAGGCGTTTAAAAGGTGGGCTTTCAACAACACAACCTATTATTGATGAGGAATATGAAGCCTTATGCAACTGGTTGAAAAGTAGAGAAAACTGGAGAGAATCAGATTCTGAATGGGTATTTTTATCACAAAAAACGGGACCAATTTCCCGTCAACAAGTTTATGGGTTATTACGCCGTTTAGGTAAAAAAGCCAATGTTTCTATTAGTCCACACCCTCATATGTTACGCCACGCCTGTGGCTACGCACTGGCGGATTTAGGCAGAGATACACGTTTAATTCAAGACTATTTAGGCCATCGCAATATTTCCCATACGGTTATTTATACAGCAAGTAACTCAAAACGATTTATCAATATGTGGGAAACGCGAAACTCACAATAGTTCTTTATTAATAGATTACTTAAAAAGTTAATATCAATAATTGAGTACGTTTTATTTTACAATAAGAATATAGATATTTTTTTCTTTTTAATTCAAATT
>NZ_CAWQOK010000125.1:0-4934 GCF_963896075.1 Proteus sp. G4415 | reverse complement strand
TATTTGATAATGATCCCGTTCTTTATGCTGCATGGCTTTACTATCAGGACGGACTCAGTCAAAGTGAAGTTGCAAATATTATGAGCGTTTCTCGAGTGACTGTTGTGAAGTATTTACATCTCGCGAGAGAAAAAGGTTTTGTTAATATAAGCTTGGATTCATCAGTATTTTCTACGATTGATTATTCAATCAGAATAAAAGCAAAATTTAATCTTAATAATGTGCTTATTTTACCTGATGAAGAAAAGAATAAATCGCAACAAACATCAAATATGAATCGAGAAAGATTAGCTAAAGCAGGGGCTATGTATCTTTCTCAGATAATCAGCAATGATGATATTTTAGGTGTAGCTTGGGGAAGAACAATCCATAAACTAGGGCACTATCTCCCCACTAAAACACTAGAAAATGTCACCGTGTTACAAATGATTGGGGCTGTAGCCCCACAACCTGATTTTACTACTGCGGAATCTGCCGCTTTGATCGCCAATAAGTTTTCAGGTTGCAGTATTAATTTGCATGTGCCAGCTGTAGTGTCAAATGCGCGTTTGGCAATGGAACTACAAGCAGAACCCATAATACGGCGTAATTTCTCTGCTTTAAATCAATGTAATAAAGCTTTGTTTGTAGTGGGTAATACTCAAGATGACAATCCTTTGATTACAACAGGCGTACTCGCCACAAATGAGATGGCACAATATCGCGATTTAGGTGCTGTTGGTGTCATTTGTGGTCGATTCTATGATGCACAAGGTAATCCTCTGCTTTCTGATATCGACCTTAGAATTATGGGAATTAGTCTTGCACAGTTAAGACAGATCCCACAGCGTATTTTTATTGCTGGAGGCGTTGAAAATGTTGCTGCAACCATAGGCGCAATAAAAGGGGGATATGCTACAGATATTGTCATCGATGAAGTGACGGCATTAGCATTATTGGAATTGAGTATTTAATAGTGAGATCCTCGTTTAAACGAGGATTTGTTATTAATATCACTGTTATTTTTCATCTAGATTGCATATCAAAATATGAGTGATTATGTATTTTTATTCTAGCGACAGAGTGATAAAAATATCTTAATAAATAAATTAGAGATGAAAAGTAAAATGATAGCTTGCTAGCACTTTGCTGTTTTTTTCTTACTAAGATCTTGCCTTAATTTCTCATATCTATCATTATATAAAAAATTATATAACGATATTGTGTTTGAGGATGTTATGAAACGCCAAGTTTTGGTAGGTTTAGGTTTTGCGCTAGGATTATTTTGCCATAACAGCTTTGCTGTAGAGCTTCATCTTTATGCTGGCGCAGGATTAAAACAGCCTGTAGAGCAAGTTGTTGGTCTATTTGAAAAAGAAACCGGCAATACAGTGACTATCGAATATGGCGGTTCTGGCCAAATTCTTACACGCTTTAATCTCACTCAACAAGGTGATCTGTTTTTTCCTGGCTCTCAAGAGTATGTAGAGAAGTTAGCGAAACAAAATCAGGTGGTTAGCCAATATCCTATTGTGCGTCATATTCCTGTTATTGCTGTCAGAAAAGATAAAATCGGTGAGATCAAAACTATTACAGATCTTGCAAATAGTTCATTGAAATTAGGTATGGGAGATGCAAAAGCAATTGCATTAGGTAAAAGCGGTGAACAATTAATCGAAGCGTCAGGCCAAGGTGAGCAGTTACGAAATAAAGTGGTTGTTCGTACAGCAACCATTAAACAGTTACTTATGTATTTATTAAATGGTGAGGTTGATGCTGCCATTATTGGTTACGCTGATGCAATGAAAAATCAAGATAAATTAGTTTTATTACCCATACCTGAAGGAAGCCCCGAAGAAATTGCGACATTAGCGGTATTAAAAACTTCAACAAATCCCACACAAGCACAACAATTGGCTGATTATTTTTCTCGTCCCGAAGGAATAAAGGCTTTTACTGATTATGGTTTTCTACCTGTTATTTCAAAACCATAGATTTTTCTCACATTATTTGTATTTTTGCCACCGGCTCACAGGTGGCTTTTTTCATTTTTACAATAAATGTCATTAGTAGATTAAGAGAAGGCTTCACTGTGTATCGTTGGGCACTAATACCACTTTTATTATTATTATTTTTGATATTGGGATCACTTATTGCATTAATTTGCCAACTCTCTTATCACGAACTCACCATGGTTATTACTGATGCTGAATTTCATTTTGCCGTATTGATGTCACTGAGCACCGCGTTAACATCATTGTGTTTAGCCGTGCTCTTAGCTGTACCTGCAGCTTGGGTGATGGCAAGATCGTCATTTAAAGGACAGCGTTTTATTGATGCGTTACTCGATTTACCCTTAGTCACGCCTCCTTTGGTAATAGGTATTGGATTATTATTATTGTTAGGTCATCAAGGACCTTTAACAGGGGTTTTTCCTCAATTATCTCGTGCCCTTTTTTCTCCCTTGGGGATTATTATTGCTCAAACATATGTTGCAAGTGCAATCATTATGCGTAATAGCCTTGCGGCGTTTAAAGCTATTGATCCTGCTTATATTCAAACCGCACAGAATTTAGGATTAACACCAACAAAAACGCTTATTTTGGTTGAGATCCCACTTTGTTGGTCTGTATTAATCAGTGGTTGTATTGTGGCTTTTTCTCGAGCATTAGGGGAGTTTGGGGCAACATTAATGTTGGCAGGGGCCACACGATTAAAAACAGAAACCTTACCAATGGCAATCTATTTAAATATAGCGAGTGGTGATTTCTCGCTTGCGATAGGTTGCGCTTTAGTACTGATAGCAATTGCAATTACTCTATTGTTTGCTTTACACCGTTTACAGCGTGATAGGAAATTAGCATGTTAACCATTCACTCGTTGACTACCGGTATTTTAACCGAGGTTTCATTACACCTAGAGCAAGGGTGTTGTTTAGGGATCAGTGGCTCATCAGGTAGCGGCAAAACAACGTTACTCAATGCTATTGCGGGTTATACCGGCTATACAGGGGATATTGTTTTAGCTAACCAAAATATGAATAAATTACCTGTTTGGCAGCGCCCCTGTCGTTATTTAAATCAGCGTCTTTATTTATTCCCTTTTCTCACTGTAAAGCAAAATTTATGGCTGGCACAATATGCGGCTAAGCAAAAGCGCAGTAAAGAAAAAGAGATAGCGTTACTTGAACAGATGGGAATTGCTCATTTAGCAACACGTTATCCATCTCAAATATCAGGGGGAGAGCAGCAACGAGTTGCGTTAGCAAGAGCACTCATTAGCCAACCCAAACTATTATTAATGGATGAACCCTTTTCAAGTTTGGATTGGGAAACACGTTATCAGCTTTGGGAGCTTATTATCTCATTAAAAAAACAGCAGATAACGATGATAATAGTCACTCATGAGCCTCGTGAATTGCAAGCATTAGCAGATAAAACGCTGTTATTATCTAATGGGAAAATTGTGCAAGAAAGTAAAAACTAAAATAAAAATATGCAGATGATCACCAAGCCATCACAGACCAGTGAATAACGCGTCCCATAATTTTAACGGAGTCAATTTCTGCAAATTCATCAGGAAATTCATCTTTATTGTAGCTACGAATAATTAATTTTCCGCCAGGCTGACGGTAGAGCAATTTTATTCTAAATAATGAATCTTGTTCGATAGCATAAATACCGCCATCCACAATCCGCGTATTACCTGTATCAACGGTCACTGTTGAACCATTTGGAATAACCGGAGACATACTATCACCATAGACGGAAAAACAGATCACATTTTGTGGTGAAGCGCCATAGCGGCGTAGTGTGCTTTTGGAGAATCTCAATTTATAACCATTATGATCTTCGTTAGTACAGCAGCCATCACCAGCGGCAAGTTCAATACTTTTAAAATAACGGATCTCGACTTCATCAGCATTGAGAGGGGTATCGTTATCCCATTCACTGACTGAATGCCATTCATCTTGGGGAGGTATTTCAGAAGCGTGTGTTTGTTTATTATCCCCTTCGAGCAACCACGATAATTCACAATTTAACGCTTTTGCTAATTCAGGTAAAAAACGAGGGCGTTTGGTTTTGCCACTCTCAAGTTGTTCAATTGATTGTTGCGTTGTACCCGCCAAGGTAGCAAGCTCAGATTGTGTTAAACCTAACGCAATACGTTTGTCTTTGGTGCGTTTTGCAATAGACATGAGTGACTCCTAATACGTGTCCTTACATATTTTAAGTATAAAGAGTATACCGTAACTAGAAAACAAATTAAATTGTATTTTGTGGGGTGTTCAACGAAAAAGGGTGATTATTTTAATTGAAAGACATCATCGGCACTATTTGGCGGTGTTAGGTATGGATTTTCATCAGTCACTTCGGGGTCACGTAATACTTCACCACAAAAAATATAGAGATCGGGTCTTTTCTTTTTGAGATAGTTTAAGCGAATAGTACATTCATCCTTGGTATAAATGGTTTCTGTTACTGGAACCGCATCACAAGAATCATGCCCGCATGGACTGACTAATAAAACATAACCGACCAGCATGAGCTGTGAAGTAAACATAGCATACCCTTATAACTATTCATGTTTGGTCATTGAAATCAGATGGCTAGATTACCTATTCATGATCCAAAATGCAGTTTCTATTTATCTTAAATTGACTTAATGGTGTAAAAAGGCGCATTGCGTCACAAAATTTCTAGTCTTTATTTGTATTTTACACCGAAATGTTATAGGTCTACTTAGAAAATCGTGTTGTCATATCATGATTAAATATTAAAAAACAAATAGATTTGTTTTATTGAGATAAACGTTATTGTAATTTTGTATCACTATCGTAACTGATTTTGCAACATACTGTATTTGTGTGTTTTAAAATAAGCTTTGTCAATGATATGGCATTTTACCTATTTCGCTAACAGATAACTATTTTTATTGAATCTGTTAATGGCGAC
>NZ_CAWQOK010000124.1:0-12106 GCF_963896075.1 Proteus sp. G4415 | reverse complement strand
CAGTGTGTTAAAAAATTATTTTATTGGTTTTATTGTTTGTTTGATAAAAAATAATTTGGTTTTATTTTGTTTTTTTAGGTTTTATCAAAAAACAAAATAAATCTATTTAAAATAATGCTCTCTAAAAACAAGATAAAATAGTAAAAAGTATTTTATCTTAAACCTCTTTTCTATTTTTCAATGTTCTTATTAGCTTTAGATTATTTTATCTATTTCTATCATGTGATTTCTAGCAGACCTTATTCTATTTAATTAATTGTTATTATGGTTTTAAAAAATAGATGCAATCATATTAAATATATGTAAAGTTTAATGTGATATTATTGATAAATAAATCCACATTTTATTTTAAGGCTAATGCTTTTTATCAAGCATTTTATTGCAGTTGATAAAGGCCATCTTGATTTAAATATCTAGCTAAAAAAGACAAATTATAATTACAAGAGGTAAATAAAATGCAACACACAATTAATTCACAATATGATGAAATGGTTGATTTTCTAAAGGAGTTAGTGAATATCGATAGCGGCTCTTATGATAAACAAGGGGTTGATACAGTCGCTGATCTTTTAATTCAACGCTACCAAAAATTAGGTTTTGTTGTTGAAGTATTTGAAAATGAACAACTAGGGAATAACTACCGTTTAGTTCATAAAGATGCCACAAACCCACAAATTTTTATTGCTGCACATTTAGATACCGTATTTCCTAAAGGCACAGTAGCAGAGCGCCCATTTAGTATCGATGGCTCCCGTGCTTATGGCCCCGGTGTTATTGATATGAAAGCTAGCCATGTTTTAACTTACTATGCGATTAATGCACTCAAACAAAGTGGCGATCTCTCTTATCAAAATGTTGAAATATTGCTTAACTGTGATGAAGAAATAGGGTCAAAAACATCGCGTCATTTAATTGAAAAATATGCAAAAAATAAAGCTTATGCATTAATTATGGAGCCTGCTCGTGCGAATGGTGCCATTGTTAGCGCTCGTCGAGGTGTTGGAACTTATGAGCTGTTGATTGAAGGGAAAGCATCTCACTCAGGTATTGCACCAGAAGCAGGAATTAGTGCTATTCAAGAGCTTTCATACAAAATTCAGGCCCTACATGCGCTTTCTCGCCATGATGAAGGTCTTTCCGTTAATGTCGGACTGATTTCTGGTGGTACATCTGTCAATACGGTTGCTCCCCATGCACGAGCTGAAATCGATGTGCGTATTTCAACGGATGAGCAGGGTATTGAAATTGATAAGCAAGTCAGAGAAGTTTGTAGTCAACCTGTGTTAGCGGGGGTTAAATTAACGCTAAAAGGTGGCATTAATCGCCCTCCAATGGTGAAAACACCTGAAAGTGCCAATTTAATAGAAATCATTAAACAGCAAGCGGATTTAATTGGCTTAGCTATTGAAGATATTTCAACCGGGGGAGGATCTGATGCCTCATTTACTGCCGGTGTCGGTACGCCAAGTGTTGATGGTTTAGGCCCTATTGGTGGCTATCAACATAGTGATAAAGAATATCTCGATTTACCGTCATTGACCGAAAGGACAGTGCTATTTGCAAATGTTATTAAGCGTCTGTCTCAATAAGGTGAATGTATGGAAAAGAGTAAAAAAATAAAATGGGCTATGCCTGATGCCTTTATTATTATTTTTGGCATCGTTATTTTAGCGGCCATCGCCACCTATTTGATCCCCGCGGGAAGTTATCAGCGGGAAACCGTTAATGGATTAAACCGCGTTGTCCCTAATAGCTTTAATTATGTTGCACAAAATCCAGCTTCATTGATGGATGTGTTTTATGCAATCCCTGTAGGGTTAAAACAATCTGCCAGTATTATTTTCTTGATCTTTATGATTGGTGGCGCGATTGCCATTTATGATCGCACCCGTGCTATTGATTCAGGTATTAATGCGCTTATTGTTAAAACCAAAGGTAATTATCAAGCTCTTATTATTACGGTTGCTTTTATTTTTGGTATGTTGTCATCCCTTGGGCTTGCGGCCAATGCCGTTATTGCGTTTATCCCTATAGGAATAGCCCTTTCGCGATCAATGAAACTTGATGCTATTACGGGGGTTGCAGTTGTTTATTTAGGCTATTATGCAGGTAATGCGGTTGGTGTATTAGATCCAACTATTTTAGGTACTGCACAAACATTAGCTGAAGTTCCTCTTTTTTCTGGTGTTATTTTTCGAGTTGTATTATTCGCTATCTTAATTGTTGTCACTATTGCTTATATTGTCTGGTATGCCAGACGTATTGCGAATGATCCAACGACCAGTTATATGTATGGAATAGCTAAAGATGATCCTGATTATGAACAGCCACACACTCAATCATTAGATAGCACCTTCTCATTGAGGCAAAAATTGAGTTTGGTGGTATTTATAGCGTTTATTGGATTGTTTTTATATGGTGCTTTTGAATATAAATGGGGGATTGAACATCTATCAGCCATTTTTATTATGATGAGCATTGTTGTGGCGGCTATGTTTAAAATTGCCCCTAATGACTATATCAAAACCTTTATGAAAGGTGCTCAATCTTTAGTGTATGGGGCATTGGTGGTGGGGATCGCCAGAGCGGTTATTGTTATTTTAGATGAAGGACGAGTGCTTGATTCTATTGTACAAGCCACATTAGTGCCATTACAGCAAACCTCTCACTTTTGGGGCGCTCAATTACTTTATTTCTTTAATTTACTATTTAACTTGCTAGTCACATCAGGAACGGGACAAGCATCGATTGTTATGCCTATTATGGTGCCTATTCTCGATATTCTTGATCTTACACGTCAAACCGGTGTCCTTATTTTAAAACTCGGTGATGGCTTTACCAATATTATTACCCCAACATCAGGTGTACTTATGGCGGTACTGGCGGTAGGTAAAGTGCCGTGGATGCGTTGGGTTAAATTTGTATTCCCTATTTTAATGATTTGGGTCGTGATAGGTATGGCTGCAATTGGTATTGCTACCGCAATAAGTTATGGACCAGTGTAGCTTTGTACTAACGGATTATTAACGATAAATAGATTATTAAGTATAAATAAAGTGCCGTTTGTTTAGTTACAAACGGCCTTTTTAAACCAACCTCATGGTGTCATCAATTGGTGTTCAAACCCTGTGACTAATTGCTCTAAGCCAAAATTAAAACGCATGGCAAAATCATCAGCAAAAAGAATTTCTCTTACTTGCCAAGTTTGAGGGTATTTATCACGTACAATTTGTTCAAAAGCGAGTCGTTTTTGCATTAAAATTTCACTATCAATAAGCGTGATAGCTTGCTGTTCAATGCAACACCCTAAAATAAAATAGAGTAAGGTCATCGACATATTGCTCGCTAACTCAGCAGATGCACCAGACTGCATAATTAAAGTAATAAGCGTATTGTTTATACGTAACACATTCTCAGAAATCACATAGGTTCCGGCAAAAACTCTAGCACCATCACGATGTTGTAAAAAAGCTTCTCTTAGCTCTGTTGCTAGACGTTTTAGATCCGCTTTCCAATCTTGGCTATAGTGAAAATCAACAGCGACTTCACTGACTATACGATCTGCCATTCCCTCAATAAGCGTTTGTTTATTATCAAAATGCCAGTAGAGAGAGGCGGCTTTTATATGTAATGCATCTGCCAGTTTTCGCATTGTTAAGCCTTCAATCCCTTCTTTTTCCAGCAAAGAAAGCGCCGTATCCAACACATTTAATCGATCAATTTTAGGGCTTTTCATAAATAATTCTCATTTTCCTCTTTTCTATCTAACAATGTTAGTTTAACATATTTATCAAACCTAACAATGTTAGATTAAAGCAAAAGTTAAATATCACTAAGCTTCGCTTAGGAGTAGAAAGATGGAAAATATTCAATCAAAAAAAGAAAAAATCATGCAGTTAGTGATGGTTTATACACCTTGGATCACTGTGATATGTGTTGTTGCGTTTATTGGTATAGCGACTGCAGATTGGGATCGCTGGTGGAGTGATGCTCGTTATCAAACAACAGATAACGCTTACATAAAAGCGGACTCAACGATATTGAAATCACGAATGACTGGGTTTATTTCTCAGATTAATAAAGAGGATTACCAAGTAGTAAAACGTGGTGAGGTCATTGCTGAAATTAATAAGAAAGAACAAATATTAAATCGGCAAGCGGCATTAGCAGAGTATCAAAAAGCCCAATTAGCTTTAGATAATCTCACTGAAGAAATTAAAGAATATCAATTAAATATTGAGAAATTAGCTAATCGTTATCAAGCATCAGTTATTGATGTTACCCAAGCTAAGCGCAGCCCAATGTTGCGTAAAGATTTAATTAATAGTGGGGCAATCACACAACAAAATTATTTAGATGCTCAATCTGATTTGCAACGTTTAATGAAATTACAAAGTGCTGCGAAAAATGAGTGGGATCAGGCTAAACAAGCACTGGTATTACTAAAATCTCAAGAAAAAATACGTCTGGCACAAAAAGATATCGCTCAAACACAGTATCAGCAGGCTGAAACGGAGCTTTCATACGCGACTATTAAGGCTCCTTTCGATGCGCAATTAAATAAAATAAAAGTCAATATCGGTAGCCTTGTGACTGCGGGTAGCGAAATTGTGACTTTAACACCGATTAACGATGTATACATTATTGCCAATTTAAAAGAGACACAAATAAAAAAAGTACAGCCAGAACAATCTGTTGCTATCAAAGTTGATGCTTTTCCTACCGATGTTTTTTCAGGAAAAGTGAGATATATCGGCGCACAAAGTAGTGGTGAATCAGCACTTATTCCTGCTGATAATGCCAGTGGTAATTTTACTAAAGTAGTACAACGTATTCCGGTTTATATCACGCTCAATAGTGATAACCGACACTTAGCTAAATTAAGAGCGGGTATGTCTGTGCAAGTGAAAATTGACACAGATAGCCTTCCTATAGAGGAGGGGGAGCGCAGTGATTAAATTATTATCAGCAGCACAAAATCATCGTCCTATTTTTGTTGTTATGGCTGTTTTTACCGGGGCTATTTTATCAACACTCTTTGTACGTATGTTTTCTATCTCGTTAGCGGATTTAAGAGGCGTGTTTGGTTTAGATGTTGCCCAAGGATCTTGGTTGAATGTGGCTCTTAATATAGCTCAATTGATCAGTATGACTCTTGTACCTTGGTTTATGGTGGTTTATGGCGCAGAAAAAATATTAATCAGTGCGAGTTTTATCCTTTTTTGTTGTGGATTAGCGGTTCCCATAATAGGACAACAGATTGGTTTTGGCGGACTTTTTATTGCTCATTTTATGATTGGATTTTGTATCGGAGTCTATTTGCCGATGACGATTTCATTAGCCTTAAAAAGTTTAAATCCCAGTGTTTGGCTAATCGTTATGGCGGCTTATAGCTTACGTGTTTCTGTAGGAATGGATGCGGGAGTGGGGATCTCAGGAGAATTTGTTGACATATTGAATTGGCGTTGGATTTATTGGTTATCCGCTATTTTCACCTTAGTCATCCTATTTTTTACCTGGTGGGGAATGCCACTCTCACCTATTAATAAATCATTGCTCGCTCAAAGTGATTGGGGAGGAATGGCGCTTAAATGCTTAGGATTAACGCTATTATATATTGGTGTCGTTCAAGGTGAATTGTTAGGTTGGTGGGATTCTGGGCTGGTCGTGTCTTGCTTAATCGGTAGCGCTATACTGATGGGGACATTTATTATTAGAGCTTATATTTATAAACAAAGCTTTGGCCACTTAAATTGGATCAAAGATAGTAATTTACGGCTCTGCTTTATTATTGCCTGTTTATATGGCTTTTTGATGTTACCTAATTCGTTATTTATACCTTCATTTTTGAGTGTTGTTGGTGGGTTGAAACCACTACAAATAGGTCAAGTTACCAATCTTGCCTTCTTTATCTATCTATTATGTAGTCCAATAGCTATTTTTCTTGCACGGCGTTTAGAGCCACGATTAATGATGTTAATAGGTATTATGATTATTGGAGGAGCATGTTTAATCGGTCATCAAATTGATTATCAGTGGCGAGCTAATGATTTCTTTATTGTCATATCTATGCAAGCAATGGGGGAATGTTTGCTACTTATCGGATTAATTGCCTCATTTGTTACTAATATCAAGCCACAAGAAGCGTTACATTTAGGGGCATATATTTCGATAGCGAGAGTATTAATGCCAGCCCTTGCAGGAGCTATTATCAATACTTATTTGAGGATCTCATATGATACTCATTATGATTTGTTAAGAGGATACATACAAACTGGTGAGCAAAAATTAGCAGGGAATATTGCTGAACATTATCAAACAACGATGGCATTAGTAATAAGAGAAGCACATGTTGCCTCTTTTATTGATGGTTTTGATTTGATTATGCTCTTGGTTATTTTAGGTGCTCTTTGTATGTCATTTTTAAAATCGTCACCAGAAAATCCGGTAGTCCCAAGGCTAGTAAAATAAAAAACTGCCTGTTTTAGTACAGGCAGAAAATAAAATAAGAATAATATAATAGGAGAGAAATATTCTTGTTACATCAATATGATGAGTGTAAAAATTAATTGTATGATTTAAATAGTGATTGATTACCTGCTTTATCAAAAGCAATGACTTGATAAGGTTCTTTATAGTCCCCTGCATACATACCTAAGCTACCCGCTGGCATACCTGCAACAGCAATGCCTGTTTGCTTTTTATCCATTAAGTCTATATTTTTTAAGCTATCGATAGGAATATGTCCGACTAAGTCTTTGCCTTGGTATGTTGCATAGTGACAGCTTAATAAATTATCAGGGACTGCTGCTTGCTGATATTTTTGCATTAATTCTGTTTCAGAGACAATATTGACATTAACATCAAAGCCCGCTTCTTTTACACCATCAGCCCACAAATTACAGCAACCACAATTTTCGGTTTTATAAACTTCAACTACAGCATGATTTGCCGCTTGTACAGTACCACTAACCGTTGACAATACTAAGAGAGAGGGAAAAAGTAATTTTTTCATCATGTATTCCTTATAGATACGAATACAGAGAACAATAATCTTTCCCCCTACAGGAAGGTCAATTCAAATAAAGTATAAGCGTGTAGATTTTTGTAAAAATAAATATGTAGGGTTAATAATATAAATGTCTACATAAATAAAAAAGCCTTGATATAACATATCAAGGCTTTATATATTAATTATTTTAATTATTAACTTTCATTTTAATATCACCTGCTAATTTAAATCCATAACGACTTAAAGGTGATATTTTTATTTCTGTTAACTTTTCTTTTACATCAACTTTAATTTCTTCTTGAGGACGAATATAAAATTGACCAATACTATAACCGTTATTGCTTGGTAAAGAGCTAAAAGCGGGAGCCATACGAATAACTTGTTTACCATTATTCTTTAATATTAATTGATTATTGACTTGTTTTACTTCTAGATTTTTCCAAGGTTCACGCTCTATGGTTAACCCTTTTGGAATAATTAACATCGCAATATCTTGTCTGATAGGCATTTTTGTTGAATTGACCTTTGCAACACCAATACCTTGGAAAGAGGCTTTTAAAATTTGTTCATCATCAAATTCAATACCGTCTTTTAAAATAAAATTAATATTCTGACTTTGAACTGGCTCTATTCTTGTAATAGGTGGAGTTATAATAATATTTTTTGCTATTTCGTGTTGTTTATCTAAATCGCTGACTTTTGTTGATAATAAAATAGGTTCACTACCCGTATTTTTAACATTAAAAATCTTTCTTGGCTCTTCTGAATCTAAAATAACAGTCATGGTTTCCAATTGAAAACTAGCATGAGAAAAATGACTTATTAATAGAATGAGAAAAATCATTCCTTTTAGTATTTTCATAATTAGACTATCCTCTTTGTATTACTTACAAATTGCATCAACTTTTTCATATAAAAAGTCTGGATTAAATTCTTCTGGAACTGAATAATCAACAGAACAGATGTCACCATTATCTGATTTTACTTTTAGTGGCTTACCGATTTGCTCATTACTTATTATAACATTACCGTCCCCCATAATAACACCTATTAGATTTCCCTTATCATCAATAACACTATTTGCTGTATTAACAGGTTTACCATCTGGTTTTTTTATTTCTAATAAAACTTGCTTCATTGTATTGACAGGGATCTCACGAGAAAAAACAGTACCTTTTGCCAATGCAATATCAAAGGATGTTGTGCCTAACATAACATTGAGTGGTAAATTTTTAGTATTTAATAGAACAGTTGTTTTTTTATTTACAGGTAAGTTAGGAATAACGGCGGTACCAAAGTGATTAGTTATTGTCGTACCACCACCCATAGAGTTAACTAAAATACCAGATTGTCCTGGAACACGTAAAATACCGAAAGTATCTCCTAACTCCACAGGAGAAGTAGCAAATAATCCATCACTATAAGCAATAGCACCAGATGCTGTCAGCATCGCCGATTTTTGATTACTATTACTAAAGGAGCCTGTCGCACTAATTTGGCTGTAAGCGGTTGTTGCATTGATATTACCGCTAATATTCTTATCTTTACTGTCTTTATCAGCAGTTGCCCCGATAGAATATCTAAATAAATCATTATGATAATTACTATAATTTGTTGTTAAAGATGATGTTTTATAATGTTGGTATTGAGTACTAAATGATGATGAATTATTAATAGGTACGTTGATGTTTACAAATGTACGATCTTCAAAATTACTACTTTTTTGATAGCTAATATTAAAAGACATAAATGGAAATCTTTTTCCATAAGAAATGGTATTTGAATAATTGTCTTTTTTATCACCATAATATTGGCTATAGCTAAGGCTATAACTCAGTGATCCATAACGTTGATTTCCTAAGCTTAGAGATAATGAGCTTGATGTTTTTGTCTGATTATTAGCAAGATTATCATCTAATGGGTCTTCTATATTATCTATTTGTAGAGATTCATAGAGTGTGGAATAGTTGCGTGAACGATATATTGTTGATAAGCCTAGAGAGAATACTGATACAGGTAAACTTAAATTAGCATTTGCTTGGAAGCCATCACCTTTATTAGAAGAAGATGCATATTTAATACCAAAGCCAGTAGATAAAGGACGATGTTCACCAAAAACGCTATTTACGCTACCTACAATAGACTTATATTTTGATGATATTTCCATACCCCCTAGAAAATTATGATTTAAATAATTAATGCCACCTTCAAAACCGGTAATAAAAGGAGTATGTATGCGTTCATCACTTGAGTTTTTTCTATATTTCCCCATAAAAAAGTTAAAGCTGGTACTACTCTGTGGATTTTTTAAGTCTTTATTTGATGTAATAACATCAAATTCTTGAATAGTACCATCATCTTGAATAACTTTGACATGTAATGGTTGACTTGATGATACACCACTAATGTTATTTAATTGGAAAGGGCCTGCAGGTATTATCGTTCTATATAACAATCGATTATTTTGTGTGACTTCAACGGTAGCCGGTTTTTCAGACATCCCAGTAATAGGAACTGTCAACTTACTGTTTTGATAGCTACTATCTGAATATAATTGAAAACCATTCACATCAGCACTATCTAATAACTCACTATTAGATGTAATTTGGCCTAATTGTAAAATGGCTTTGATGCGTTCTATTGTACGTGAAAGCGTTGTTTCATTAAATCTATAGTAAGTTTTCCCATCACCTGAAGAAAAGCTACTGTTATTACGTAAAATCCAATTATAAAAATTTATACCTGTTTTAAAATCACCTTGATAAAAATTCCTATTATTAGAGCCATTTAACTTCATACCATAGATTCTATAGTTGTTGAATACCCCTAAGCCACCATAGGTTAATTCATTACCATAGGCACTTTGATCGAAGTAATCATCATTAATAGTGATATCAATAGAGTTGTTATTTGGGTGATAGGTAATATCTGATTTAGGATATATCTCTAAAAAATCAGCACAATCTGAATTTATCTCTTTTTTTTTAATTTCAGCTTATCTATTAATTGATTATTTAAGCAAAGATTACCTGATTCATTAATAAGAATATTATCAGAATAGTTAAGGCTACTATTTACTATAATTGTTACATCATGATAACCAGGAAGAAAATGACTTCCTTCTTTAAAATAATCAGCGATTTCACTGCCATAACCAAGAGATTTAAGTGAGTCAATATCAAACTCGATATTTTTATTATCAGCTAATGCTAAATTATTGTTAATTAGATAAGCTAATAATAAAAATATCATTTTACGATATCGAAAATGCATAATGAACCCCATAGTAAAACGTCGCGTTTTTAAATTTTAAGATCCAAATGAAAAATCGAATAATAGAGAGCCTGAAAGTTCTCCACCATCGACAAGAGGGCCATTTGTTTCTTTTAAACTATAAATTGTTGGTGAAATTTTTAACTTTAATTGATAGTTATTCCCTTTCGAAGGTGTTACACCATCTTGACTAAATCCGTTTAGAGTGCCTATTTTTAATTGTGGGCTTGTTTTTATTATTCCAATATTATTTTCGTTATCTGTTTCATAAATATTAACATCAATGCCATCTACTGTTGCTTTTTCAATAGATACCTGGAAAAAACCAATCTTACCTGTTGTATTTATAGTGCCAAGGCCAAAATGAGTTTGATCATTATCTGTGGTTGTTCCCATTTTTTCATCTGCTTTTATTGAAAATAGTACAGGTGAAACAGGTGAAGGACAGCTTATATTTATTAATGTATAACGATCATCTAACTTATTATTTTCATTAGATTTAAACATATAAGCTTTAAGATTATGATACTCTATGGTTATATCTTTTTGTGACACAAAACAATCATCATTAAATGATGGTGCTAGATCGTTATAAATATCTGCAAAAGCAGATGTTGATACTAATGAAATACTTAAAAATGGTAAGGTAAAATAAAAAGATTTTATAATATTCATAATAACCTAAAGCCAGCTAGTGTAGTTTCTTTTTCTGATGTATTTAACTAATTCGACCTTTATAATAATTTTTAATTAATTATACGCTTATAGAAAATAAAAAACAGTCTTGTAATTTAATTGGTGATTTTAAAATGGGTTTTTATATTCTATATCAAATCGGCTACTCTAAAATATATAGTCTATATAAGATAATTAATAAAAGACTTTCTATATCTGATAATTTATAAAAATATTTAAATAAAAACGTAAGAAACCCAAATGATTTCTTACGTTTTTTTTAATTAAATTCCGAATTGGAATGTTAATGTGGCTAAACCATCTAACTTAGCATCACCATCACTATTTTTTAGTGCGCTATTGATGGTTGGTGTGACTTCAAAATCTGCCGCAAATACTTGACCGTCAGCATAATCATTAGCATTACTACGAGCCCAACCTAATGAATCATTTTTTACTAGTGTCTTAGAAGTAGATCTGCCATATCTAGAATCCATTACATAGACTTTCTTTTCTTCACTAGTCAAATCTTCTTTTACTGTGGCATTTTTCATTGAAACTGTGTAGTAACCTACTTTAGTATCAACAGCCTCTTTTCCATCGACTGCCATCTTATAACTGCCTAAACCAAAATAAGAATCACCTTCTTTTTTTTCTGTCCCAGCTCTATTATCAGTAGGAGTAAAAGCTAGATAGGTTTTTGCATCACAAGTTACGATAATATTTTTTGATTGAGGCTCTAATGTTAAATCACCTTTTGCAGGGAAAAGGCCAGGAGTTACAGCAAAAGTATATTCAACAGTAGTTTCACTTGTTTCGCCATTGATGGTACAAGTTGGTGGTTGGATATCCCCACTTACTTTTAATTTAGCGGTTGGTGTCGCAGCGAAAGCGATACTACTTGATAAAGTAAGTAAAGAAATAGCTAATAAGCTTTTTTTGAACATATATCCTCCATGAGCGATATAAAACTATCTTAAAAAGATTATTTATAACCTCTCATATCGTTTGATTTTAAATAATAAAAATCTCAAGTTTTTAGAGTGACTCAAAGTATATAAAAATCATCTAAATAAGATTGCATTTATATATTATACTCGTATATATAAATATTAACACCCTTGGTTAAATTTTTCGCATTAATAA
>NZ_CAWQOK010000123.1:0-11206 GCF_963896075.1 Proteus sp. G4415 | reverse complement strand
TTCACTGGTTTCTAAAATTTTTTAATATCATATCTATTCATAGATAATGAGCATAAAGTTATTGAAATATATATATTTATTATATGGATGTTGATATTTTGTCCATTCTAACAAAAAGAAAAAGCCAGCACCCGGCTGGCTAAAGTAAAACACTGGAAGCAATGTGAGCAATGTCGTTCTTTCATATGACCCTGAAGGTGGTGCATCTGAAAGTGATTTAATGATAATGGTTCTCACTATCATTTGTAAAGTGTTTTTTTTAATCAAAACAGAAAAAAATAATGCCAATTTCGTTAACTCACTGATTAACGAGTTATTTTATTTTGTTTTTAAAAAAATCATTATAACCAATAAGTTAGCCTATACTTTGTGTGGTTATTTATAAAAATAACGCGTCTACTTAGTCATGTGTCGAGAGATCAATGCTTGGGCACAGGCATAAGCAGAGCTCCATGCCCATTGGAAGTTATATCCTCCTAACCAACCTGTGACATCAACCACTTCACCAATAAAATAGAGACCTGTTATCTTTGTCGCTTCCATCGTTTTAGAGGAGAGATTACGGGTATCAACACCACCTAGAGTGACTTCTGCAGTGCGATAACCTTCTGTGCCATTAGGTAAAACAAGCCATGCTTGTAGCAACGTCGTTATTTGTGTAATACGTTCATTGCTAAGTTGAGCCAGTGAGGTATCAGGCAGTTGATTATTTTCAATCATTATCTCTATAAAACGCTTCGGTAGTAGGCGAGAAAGTGTATTTTTTAATAATTGATTCGGCTGTGCTTGTCGTTTTTCTTGTAAATAGCCTTCCAAATCCGTGTCAGGAAGTAAGTTAATGCTCACATTCTCTCCCGCATGCCAATAACTAGAGATTTGTAAAATAGCAGGACCGGAAAGCCCACGATGAGTAAAAAGAATATTCTCTTTAAATTGGGTGCCATTTTCAGCGGTGACAATAGCAGGGATCGCCACACCAGAGAGCGGGCTGAGTTGTTCAAGTTGTGGCTTGTGTAATGTAAAAGGGACTAAGCCTGCACGAGTGGGCAATACATTAAGGCCAAATTGTTGCGCAATTTTATAGCCAAAAGGGGTGGCACCTAAACCGGGCATTGAAAGTCCTCCGCTGGCAATCACTACAGAGGAGGCGGTTATTGTTTTCCCTCCTACCAAAAGAGTAAAGCCTTCGGCGGTTTTCTCTATTTGAGTCACCTCACTACGTAAGCGAATACTTACTTTTCCTTCATGGCATTCTGCGAGTAATAAATCAACAATTTGCTGGGCAGAATCATCACAAAATAATTGCCCTAACGTCTTTTCGTGGTAAGCAATATGGTGCTTTTGTACTAACTCGATAAAATCCCATTGTGTATAGCGAGCAAGTGCTGACTTACAAAAATGAGGATTATCGGATAAGTAAGCTGATGGCTCGATATACATATTGGTAAAATTGCAACGTCCACCACCAGACATTAAAATTTTTCTGCCGGCTTTTTTGCCATTATCTAAAACTAAAACAGATAATCCCGCTTGTCCTGCTAAAGAAGCACAAAAAAGTCCAGCGGCCCCTGCACCTATAATAACTGTATCGAATGATCCCACAATGATGTCTCGTTCTTGGTTGTCTCTGACTACTTAATCAGTGATCTTCGTGTAAAATCAGAGTATTTTGTAAAATTATATGGAGAAATCTGTATTTTTCACCTAAATTCGTATTTGCAAGCAAAAAATTTATCAGAAATTTACTTTTTTTTTATGTTTATTAATTAAATGATATATAAGGAATTATCTTAAAAACCCGTCATTTTCCTTGGTTATCAAATCAAAAAAAGGTTAAATTTCGCTTCCACCGTTCGCATTTGTCGCTGATAATGCGCCGCGTTCATGTCCAACTAACTGGCTTAACGTCTATGCTACATTTGTTTACTGACCTGGAATTTCATACAGGTTTAATGTTGGTTTTAGCACTGATTTTCGTGCTATTTTATGAAGCCATTAATGGCTTTCATGATACCGCAAATGCGGTAGCAACTGTTATTTATACTCGTGCTATGCGTGCGCAATTTGCGGTCGTGATGGCGGGTGTATTTAACTTCCTTGGAGTTTTGCTCGGTGGATTGAGCGTGGCTTACGCTATTGTTCACTTATTACCGACAGATCTTCTGCTAAATGTGAGCTCGGCTCATGGCCTTGCCATGGTTTTTTCGTTGCTGTTAGCTGCCATTATCTGGAACTTAGGTACATGGTATTTCGGTATTCCAGCATCCAGTTCACATACGCTGATAGGTGCTATCATTGGTATTGGTTTAACAAATGCTATCGTGACAGACTCGTCAATCGTTGATGCATTAAACATACCTAAAATGATCAGTATCTTCCTTTCTCTTATCCTTTCCCCAATTATTGGCTTGGTGATTGCTGGCGCGATGATTTTCTTGTTACGTCGCTATTGGAGTGGCACGAAAAAACGTCGTCGTATCCACCTAACCCCTGCCGAACGTGAGAAAAAAGATGGTAAACGCAAACCACCATTTTGGACTCGTACCGCGCTGATTTTATCTGCGGTAGGGGTGAGTTTCTCACATGGTGCGAATGATGGTCAGAAAGGTATTGGTCTTATCATGTTAGTTTTAATTGGTGTCGCCCCTGCAGGGTTTGTCGTCAATATGAATGCTAGCGGATACGATATCACTAAAACTCATGATGCCGTTGTACACTTACAACAGTATTATGAGAAGCATCAACCAGCTCTACAACATGCGATTGAAAATACCCCGGTAGTATCAGCACAAGCTGATCCTAATGACACGGATTTTCATTGTAATAGCGCAAGAACGCCAATTGTTCTCAATCAAACAGAACAAATGTTGTCTGGTATTAGCTCTTATGATGAGCTGAGTGCAGACCAGCGTGCTCAAATGCGTCGCTTACTGATGTGTATTGCTGATACAGCTACGGAAGTTGCTAAACTACCAGAAACTAGCGCCCAAGATGCACGGTTCTTAAAAACATTGAGTCGTGACCTGCTAAATACAGTGGAATATGCACCAATTTGGATCATTATCTCTGTGGCTTTAGCGCTTTCTATCGGGACAATGGTAGGTTGGAAACGCGTTGCGGTAACTATCGGTGAGAAGATTGGTAAAAAAGGTATGACTTATGCGCAAGGTGTTTCTGCTCAGGTAACTGCTGCAGTTTCTATCGGTGTAGCAAGTTATACAGGTATGCCAGTATCAACAACACAAGTGTTATCATCTGCGGTTGCAGGTACGATGATTGTTGATGGTGGTGGGGTGCAGACCAAAACCGTGAAAAATATTGCGCTGGCCTGGATCTTAACATTACCAGTGAGTATTGCTTTATCCGGTGTGCTTTATTGGATTTCACTTTCACTGCTGGTGAATAGCTGATAATAATAAGCATCCTAATAGTATTGAGAAACGGTGACTAACTCGTCACCGTTTTTTTATCCCTATAAAACCTACCAAATAATCATGGCGATCAAGCTTGCTACAGCAAGAATACAAAAGCGACTTACTAGGTAGAATTGTCGATAAATCCGTTCACAACGCATAATCACTTCAGGATCATGGTGGTTAGTATATTGGCGTTGATTTATATATCGAATAAGTCTTAACTGTTTTGAAAATTGACCATGCATAGTGAAAAATCCATTCCCATCGACAGATTGGTAAAGTAATGGATCAGATTGGCGCAATATGGTGAGTAATACCCGAATTGATGAGAAATAACGCATCATATTAATCAGACAAAGAATACACAACGCCCAAAAGATAACAATGACACTAAACATAATCCCCTCCCTAGAATAGCTGATTCTGAGATGAGAAAACCTTTTGCATTTACATGGAAAGGTTAATTTTTCTCTTATTTAAGTCTAGGTGATATTAAGCAAGAAATAAAAGCGAGTTGTTCAAGTTGTTCGCTTTTTCAAAAAAATGATTAAAAAATAACTCTAATAGGGTGTTTTTATTGTGCCTTGTGCATTATTCACA
This sequence comes from Proteus sp. G4415, assembly GCF_963896075.1. Classification (NCBI taxonomy): domain Bacteria; kingdom Pseudomonadati; phylum Pseudomonadota; class Gammaproteobacteria; order Enterobacterales; family Morganellaceae; genus Proteus; species Proteus sp. G4415. Next base: position 7,190 of record NZ_CAWQOK010000123.1, on the reverse strand, counting down.
TTAATATGTGGATATTGTCGAAGAACGACTCCTCACTTATTTAAAATGGTGTATATTGTTGTTACCGATAGATGCTTTCTTTGATGGTATTTGCACTAAGTTGTGATCAAGGCAACATCTAACTTTCATCATAAAACGTTATATTTAATGTAAAGGATATAGGCGTAATAGCCTTTCCGACCGATTAATCAGCTTATGGAAGGAGTTTACGATGGCTTATAAGCATATTCTAGTTGCAGTTGATTTATCCCCTGAGAGCAACGTCTTGGTGCAGAAAGCTGTATCTATGGCAAAACCCTATAATGCCAAAGTTTCCTTAATTCACGTTGATGTTAACTACTCTGATCTGTATACCGGTTTAATTGATGTTAACCTTGGTGATATGCAACAACGCATCACTGATGAAACACGTAATGCACTAAAAGATCTCTCTGATAACTCAGGTTATGAGATCCAAGAAACACTCAGTGGTAGCGGGGATTTAGGCCAAGTTCTTGTTGATGCGATTAAAAAATACGATATGGACTTAGTGGTTTGTGGTCATCACCAAGATTTCTGGAGCAAATTGATGTCATCAGCACGTCAACTAATTAATACCGTTCATGTTGATATGTTAATTGTTCCTCTGAAAGATGATGAAGAGTAATCAACTGATTATTTAAGCAAAAAAAATGCCTGCTTATGCAGGTATTTTTTTGTCCAAAAATCCTGATTTTATTAGCCTTTAGTGAGGTCAAGCTTTTTTTTTTGTCTAATTGTAAAAAAAATGTCTTGAAGTAGGAATACATTTTAATGATATATTCAATAGGCAAAACAATATCAACCTCACATAAATCCCAAAAATATTCCGAATAAATGAGGTTATGCCAACATCACATTACATAAAAAGGAATAGCTGAATGAATAGATCTGGCTCATTATCTTCGTTTTTAGAAGAGGTAGAAAAATATAACGCTCATCAACCTGAATACCATCAGGCGGTACGTGAAGTTTTTACCACTCTGTGGCCTTTTTTAGAGAAAAATCCACAATATCGTGAACAATCATTACTTGAGCGCTTAGTTGAGCCTGAACGTATTATTCAGTTTCGCGTCTGTTGGTTAGATGATAAAGGACAAGTTCAAGTTAATCGCGCATGGCGAGTACAATTTAACTCTGCTATTGGTCCCTACAAAGGTGGAATGCGTTTTCATCCATCAGTAAACCTCTCTATTTTAAAATTTTTAGGTTTTGAACAAACCTTTAAAAATGCACTGACAACACTGCCGATGGGAGGCGCTAAAGGGGGATCTGATTTTAATCCCAAGGGGAGAAGCCACGCAGAGGTAATGCGTTTTTGTCAGGCGTTAATGACTGAGCTCTATCGTCATTTAGGGGCTGATACTGATGTCCCCGCGGGAGATATTGGTGTGGGGGCAAGGGAAGTTGGCTTTATGGCCGGAATGATGAAAAAGCTCTCGAATAGCAATGAATGTGTCTTTACGGGTAAAGGTTTATCATTTGGTGGCAGTTTGATCCGCCCAGAAGCCACAGGGTACGGTTTAGTCTATTTTACTAACGCAATGCTTAAACGTCACGGCATGTCCCTTGAGGGAATGCGTGTAGCCGTTTCTGGTGCTGGCAATGTGGCACAATTCACCATTGAAAAATGCCTTGAGCTGGGTGCGAAAGTGGTCACCGCTTCAGATTCTGGCGGAACCGTGGTGGATGAAGCTGGATTTACAACCGAAAAACTGGCTCGCTTAACTGAAATTAAAAATAATTATGGTCGTATTGAAGAGTACGCCAAAGAGTTTGGTTTAACTTATCTTGAAGGGCAACAGCCTTGGGCTGTCGCTGTTGATATTGCACTACCTTGTGCTACACAAAATGAATTAGATTTAGACGCCGCAAAAGTGTTAATTAAAAACGGTGTTAAAGCTGTTGCCGAAGGCGCAAATATGCCAACGACCATTGCGGCAACCGATGCTTTTATTGAGGCGGGAGTCTTGTTTGCACCGGGTAAAGCCGCTAACGCTGGAGGGGTAGCAACTTCGGGATTAGAAATGGCGCAAAACGCAGCACGCTTGAGTTGGAAAGCTGAGAAAGTTGATGCTCGCTTACATCATATTATGCTGGATATTCATCACGCTTGTGTAAACTATGGCGGTGAAGGTAAACAAACTAATTATATTCAAGGGGCTAATATTGCAGGTTTTGTTAAAGTTGCTGATGCAATGTTAGCGCAAGGCGTGCTGTAATTTTTTAAGTTAGTGCGAGTGCATAGCGCTCGCTCTGACCGTTTCAATCATTTTCTCTTCCCTCTTAGGCCTAATTTTCATCTGCTATGCTTAAAAGAGTGACTATTTATTTTTAAGCTGGAGGTTATATGGCTACGCAAATTGATTTTACTCTCTCGAATAAAGTGGCTGTTATTACTGGTGGTGCGGCTGGAATTGGCTTATCTATCGCACAGATGTTTATCGAAAAAGGGGCTAAAGTCGCTTTGTTGGATAGATCAGAGCAGGTTGAGCAAGTGGCGCATCGTTTAAATAGTGCGGTGGGGATCTGGTGTGATGTTTCAAGTGAAGAGTCCGTAAAACAAGCGGTACATTCAGTCATTGAAGAATTCGATCGCATTGATATTCTTGTTAATTGTGCAGGTATTGTCGCTTTAGCTCCCGCCGAATCGTTATCTCTTGAAGATTGGAATAAAACCTTATCAGTTAATTTAACGGGGACTTTTTTACTGTGTCAGCAAGTGGGGCAGCATATGCTACAACGCGGGCAAGGTAAGATAATTAACCTCGCCTCTCAAGCAGGTATTATCGCTTTACCAGAACATATTGCCTATTGTGCAAGTAAAGCCGCTATTATCAATATGACAAAGGTGATGGCGCTAGAGTGGGGACCCAAAGGCCTACAAATCAATGCGATATCCCCTACTATTGTGATGACCGATTTAGGTAAAAAGGCTTGGGAAGGTGAAAAAGGTGAACAGATGAAAGCGCAAATACCGGCAAGGCGATTTGCTGAGCCAGAAGAGATTGCTGCCGCAGCTGTATTTTTAGCAAGCGGTGCAGCGGATATGATCAATGGCCATAATCTGGTGATTGATGGTGGATATACTATTCAATAGATAGCGATATTATAATTAAAAAGTTACGGGAAAAGAGGGGGAGACACGCCCCTCTATGGGTTATCTATGGCTAGATACAAGGATAAATATCAAAACGGTGATTTTTGGTGGTGACACTTGCATGTGCGGGTTGATTGTTTAACGGCTCAGCATAATCAGGACGCTTAACAACCACTCGTTTTTTAGCCAGTGCCATGGCTGGTGCTAATAGTGCATCAGCATCTTCATCCGCACCGACAAGAGATTGGAATACCCGCATCTCTTTTTTCACTAATGCGCTTTTGGTTTTATGGGGATACATAGGATCAAGATAGACTACATCAGGTGTAGGGCTAATTTGCGTGAGTGCCTGTGCAGATGAAGCATAAATGAGCTTCATACGCTGTTGCATCCACTCACCAATATCCGCATCGAGATAAGCGCGTTTCAAGCCATCTTCAAGTAATGCAGCCACCACAGGATGACGTTCAACCATTCTTACGTTACAACCAATAGAGGCTAATACAAAGGCATCACGGCCTAATCCTGCTGTTGCATCAACCACATCGGGTAGATAATCCTTTTTAATACCTACTGCTTTTGCTACCGCTTCACCACGACCACCGCCAAATTTACGACGATGAGCCATAGTACCCGCGACAAAATCCACGTAGATCCCACCAAGTTTAGGCTCATCTTGTTTACGCAATTCAAGGTGAGTGGGCGTTAAGACTAACGCCATAGTTTGTGTGGCGTCGTGAATTAATCCCCAACGTTGCGCTAAAGCAGATAAGGCGCTGTTATCAGCGCCTTCTTCACAAAGTAAACAGATATTCACATATCATCCTTTAATGCCGTAGCCTTTGAGCATAGCATCAAGTTTCGGCTCACGACCACGGAAGCGTTTGAACAGCTCCATTGGCTCTTCTGAACCACCACGGGTTAAAATATTATCAAGGAATGATTGACCTGTTTGGCGATTAAAAATGCCCTCTTCAGAGAAGCGAGAGAAGGCATCAGCAGCCAGTACATCAGCCCATAAATAGCTGTAATAACCTGCTGCATAACCACCGGCAAAAATATGGCTAAAGGCATGAGGGAATCGCGCCCAAGGTGTTGCAGGTACTACCGAGACTTTCTCTTTTACGCTATTTAGTATTTCCATGATACGAGCACCTTTAGCCGGATCATATTCAGCGTGTAGGCGGAAATCAAACAGACCAAATTCTAGTTGGCGTAATACAAACATCGCAGACTGATAATTTTTTGCTTTGAGCATATTATCAAGCATAGCCTGTGGTAATGGCTCGCCAGTTTCATAATGGCCAGAAATAAAGGCTAACGCTTCTGGCTCCCAGCACCAGTTTTCCATAAATTGGCTTGGTAACTCAACCGCATCCCATGGTACGCCATTAATACCTGATACATCAGCGGTATCAATTTGCGTTAGCATGTGGTGTAAACCATGACCAAACTCATGGAATAGCGTGGTTACTTCGTTATGGGTAAAGAGTGCGGGTTTATCACCTACTGGTTTATTAAAGTTGCAGGTAAGATAGGCGACAGGATTTTGTAGTGTGCCATCAGCATGACGCATTCTACCAATGCAATCATCCATCCAAGCACCACCGCGTTTATGTTCACGAGCGTATAAATCAAGATAGAAGCTACCGCGCAATGTGTTGCTTTCATCATATAATTCAAAGAAACGTACATCATCGTGCCAAGTGTCGATATCATGACGCTCTTTAGCCGTTAAACCATAGATACGGTGAACCACTTCGAATAAGCCACTTAATGCACGGTGCTCTGGGAAGTAAGGACGTAACTGTTCGTCATCAATGGAGAATAGATGTTGTTTTTGTTTTTCGCTGTAGTAAGCCAGATCCCAAGGCTCTAATTTCTCCACACCATAATGTGTTTTGGCAAAGTGCGTTAATTCAGCCAGCTCTTTTTCGCCTTGAGGATGAGCTCGAGAGGCTAAATCAGTTAAGAAATTAAGTACTTGTTCTGGCGATTCTGCCATCTTAGTGGCAAGTGATTTTTCGGCATAATTTTTAAAGCCGAGCAACTGAGCTAACTCATGGCGTAATGCTAAAATTTCCGCCATCACTTCACTATTATCCCATTGACCTGCATTAGGGCCTTGATCAGAGGCTCGAGTGCTATAAGCAATACTCATCTCTTTTCTAAGCTCACGATTATCAGCATAGGTCATAACAGGTAGATAGCTTGGCATATCGAGCGTTAATAGATAACCTTGTTGCTCTTTTGCTTGTGCCATTGCTTTGGCTGCATCAATGGCGCTTTGTGGCATACCAGCAAGTTCACTTTCATCGGTGATAAGTTTAGACCACCCCATGGTCGCATCTAACACATTATTACCAAATTTGGCGCTCAGTTCTGATAGGCGTGCACTGATTTCACCAAAACGCTGTTGTTTCTCTTTTGGTAAACCGATACCGGATAATTCAAAGTCACGTAATGCATTCTCAACGGCTTTTTTTTGTGGTTGAGTCAGTAAGGCAAAATCAGCGCTTTCTTTGATAGATTTATAGGCTTGATATAATCCTTCGTGCTGACCCATCCAAGTACTGAACTCAGACAGTAAAGGTAAGCTTTGCTCGTAAGCTTCGCGTAATTCAGCGCTATTTTTAACGGAGTTTAAATGGCTAACAGGAGACCAAACACGAGAAAGTTTATCACCCGCTTCGGCTAACGGTTGGCAAAGATTATCCCAACTAAAAGCGGTGTTGTCAGCGAGAAGTTTTTCTACGGTTGCACGATAATTAGCTAAAACTTCTTTAATGGCAGGTACAACGTGTTTTGGTTCTATCTGGGAAAATGCAGGTAATCCCGTTGTGCTAAGTAATGGATTTGACATAAAAAACATCCTGTATCTGGGTTTACAGTGACATGGCATACATCACTGAGTTTATTCGTCATAGGTAATAAGATGAGGATGAAAGTGCATAAGTTCAATAGTATCGCGTTAATTATCAGTTTTTTTACTCAAAAGCGGGATTATTTTCTTTGAAAGAGGTTTTATTGATTTAGTGCACTTGGGAATGATTTTATTTCAGCGTATAATCATCACGTTATTTCATACAAATAATCCTATATGGAAGATCATCGTCCCCGGTGGGGCGGCTGGACTTCAAATCCAGATGGGGCCGCCAGCGGTCCTTGGCAGGTTCGACTCCTGTGATCTTCCGCCACTTAAGTTCAATACACCTCCCAAAACTCAATCAATCCCTTAATGATCAGTTATTAAGCTATTTTTAGTTCAACGAATGTTAAAACGTTTGCAAGAGAATTGACTCACAGGAGTGCTATTAGGCAGAAATGTGAAAAGTAAGCATACTCGTACATGTTCGGTGAATGGTATTGATAGTGATAGTAAATTGAATAAGGCGCTATGGGTGATGACTGAAAAATGTACGAATATTATTCAGAAAGATGGATAGTATAGGGGATCGTATTACATTGTTTTTTCATAAAATAATGTGCTTGCTATCTATTTGCTGGTGGCCTTATTTTTTTGTTAAATATGCTATATTGTTGTTCACAGTTTATGCATAACGTATAGAGAGTGGAGGCCATGTAATGAGTGATAATCTTCCTGAAGCACCACAGGGTGAATTTGTTTTGTTCCGCAGTGAAGATGGTCAAACTCGCGTCGAATGCCGCTTTGAGTCTGATACTCTGTGGTTATCTCAATCATCAATTGCTGAGCTGTATGGAAAAGACGTTCGTACAATTAACGAGCACCTTGTTAATATTTTCTCTGAAGGGGAACTTGCTCAAAACGCAACCATCCGGAAATTCCGGATAGTTCGATTAGAGGGAAATCGTCAGGTTTCCAGAGAGATGGTCCACTTGTATCACTCAGAACCTCGGCTGACGTTTAGTCTTAAAGACTAAGCTTATTTTTTAACACTTCATACGGTGTTTTACCAGCATGCACTGAGTGAGGGCGATGACAATTATAAAAAGCCTTCCATTCAGCTAATTTTTCATGTAAATCGACATCATCCTTATAATCGATATATTGATAAACTTCTTACCATATTATTAATGCAAAGAAAAATAT
>NZ_CAWQOK010000122.1:0-1295 GCF_963896075.1 Proteus sp. G4415 | reverse complement strand
TATTTGATGAAAAAACAATACAATAAAACTCGGTAATAAATTCATCATACAATATAAAATATGTATGATAATAAAAGGTATTTTATCTTATCTAATAAAATTTATTGATTAATAAATAAAACCACTCTTTTTTTTATGCGTTAAATGATGATCTTAAAATCGTGTTTTATATTAGTTTTATTTACTTTTTTTAGTATCTAATGTTGAGAGCCAAGCTACTTTTGCGGTGGAATTTATTGTGATGACATACCTATGTCATAAATCCCCCTTAAAATTGACATCACAATAACCCATTTTTTTAATGGTAGGATGTTCTACATTCTTCCCATTCGCCGTTAATAATGATTTCACATAGTAGGTCTAAACATATGAATAAATCGGTTGAAGCAGTAATTTTAGATTGGGCTGGTACAGTAGTCGATTTTGGCTCTTTCGCCCCCACACAAATTTTTGTCGATGCCTTTGCTCAAGCCTTTAACTTTAAAATAAGTTTATCAGAAGCACGAGGGCCGATGGGGATGGGTAAAATCGATCATATTCGTGCTTTACTTAACGAGCCTAATATTCGTACTCGCTGGACAGCCCAATTTGGTCACCCACCAAGTGAAGAAGAGGCACAGCATATTTATCGCACCTTTATGCCGTTACAAATTGCACAAGTGGTACATTTTGCTAAACCGATTGAGGGAGCACTTGAGGCTATCTCGACCATAAGAGCACAAGGAATTAAAATCGGCTCTTGCTCAGGTTATCCTAAAGCCGTAATGGATGTATTAGTACCGAAAGCCGCTGAATATGGTTATCAGCCTGATTGCGTGGTTGCTAGTGATGAAATTGCCGCCGGCTCTCGCCCAGGCCCTTGGATGGCGTTAAAGAATGTGATTGAACTGGGTGTAATGAGTGTAGCACACTGTGTTAAAGTCGATGATGCAGTAACAGGTATTGCCGAAGGGTTAAATGCCGGTATGTGGACTGTCGGGTTATCTGTTTCAGGCAATGAGTTTGGTGCCACCTTTGAACAATATCAAACAATGGAACAGGCAGAAATAGAAAACCGTAAGCGCATTGCTGAAAATAAACTACGTACCGCTGGTGCTCATTATATTATTGATACCCTTGCCAATTTACCTGCGGTGATAGAAGATATTAATCAGAGGATCGCTAATAATCAAAAGCCGTAACTATTATCCAATACCAACGCCCAATAAAGCAGTAATGGGCGTAATTGGTCAATAGAGAATATAAAGATATATCTAGGTATTCTTTAATATGAAAATAATACTTCGCACTTTTAT
>NZ_CAWQOK010000121.1:0-31991 GCF_963896075.1 Proteus sp. G4415 | reverse complement strand
ATAAATTATTTAAATCAATGACGTGAGTATCAATTAATAATATTTTTAGAATAAATAACAGTGAAACGATCACCACACAGAGATTAATTTCTTTCCAGCGTAGAGTACCCACTTTCATCACACAATAGGCGATAAAGCCAAGGGCGATACCTTCGGTGATAGAAAAGCTAAATGGCATCATCACGGCGGTAATAAACGCTGGTACGGATTCAGTTAAATCATCCCATTTTACGCGCGTTAAGCTGGAGGTCATCAGCACCCCGACGTAAATTAATGCCCCTGCGGTAGCGTAGCTTGGCACCATGCCAGCCAGTGGTGATAAGAAAATGGCGAGCAAGAAAAGAATACCGACCACAACTGCAGTTAATCCGGTACGACCACCAACAGAAACACCAGAGGTACTTTCAATAAATGCGGTAACAGATGATGTCCCCATGGCGGAGCCTGCGACAGAGCTTAAACTATCTACATAGAGCGCTTGTTTCATCCGTGGGAATTTACCTTTATCGTCTGTTAAACCTGCCTTATCGGTGACACCAATTAATGTACCGGATGAGTCAAATAAGTTAACCAACATAAAAGCAAAGATAACCCCAGACAAGCCAATATCTAATGCGCCAACAATATCAACCTGCCCTACAACGGGAGCAATAGAAGGGGGGATATCAAAGATACCTTGATATTGAACATCCCCTAATAACAGGCCAATCACCGTAGTGATAATAATCGATATTAAGATTGCCGCATGAATATTACGAGCTGCAAGGATGGCGATAATAAAAAAGCCTAGAGCACCTAATAACACATTGTGGGAGGCAAAATTACCGATAGTCACAATGGTGTCGTTGTTAGGAATAATGATCCCAGAGTTTTTTAGGCCCATCATGGCAATAAACAGACCGATACCGCTGGTGATCCCAACACGTAAACTAAGCGGAATATGCGCTATTATCCAATAGCGTATACGAAAGAGAGTAAGCAAAAAGAGACCTACTGCGCCCCAAAAAATAGCGCCCATGGCCACTTGCCATGAATACCCCATCGCTCCTACTACGACAAAGGCAAAAAAGGCATTTAGACCCATCGCGGGTGCGACGGCGATAGGTAGATTAGCCACCAGTCCCATTAAAATACTACCGAACGCGGCAATTAAGCAGGTAGTAACAAACACTGCTTTAATATCCATATGGGCTGCAGCAAGAATTTGTGGGTTAACAAAGATAATGTAAACCATGGTTAAAAAGGTGGTGACACCGGCGATCAGTTCTGTGCGAACCGTGGTGCCGTGTTCCTGAAGTTTAAACAGGCGTTGGAGCAAACTCTGCGGAGCAGAATTTGATGATGACATGCTCATAGACAAAAGATCCCAAAAAAAAATGTTTTTCGCTTTATCCTACACAAATAAATTAGAAACTGCACCTAAAAAGTAATCGATTGCGTTTTAAGACGAACATATCACGAAAAAGTGTTGTAGAGATAAAGGAGGTATAGGTTTTAATTAAGCATTAATACCTATAGTAATAAGTCTTGTTATTAGAAATAAAATGATATCTCTATTGGTATTATTTTTATCAGAGTAATTATTTATATTGTTTTCATTTTATTTAGTTCGGGATCTAATTAATTATGAATATGCTTTCCTATTGCCAAATAAATATATTCCTCTAAAGTTAACTCACCAGTAAATTTCAATCGATTTTTTGTTTTATATTTTATTTGTCACCTGTTAGTGCTTAATAGATCTTTTAAATAAAGAGAGATTTTATTATTTAATTAACTTTTTTGCTTAATATAAGGTAATTATAATGAATAGGAAAAAAATTGTTTCTTTTAAAATTAATTTATTAGTTTTCTCTGTATTATCAACGTTAAATATGGCGACAGTAGTACAAGCTGATCCGTCTGCTCATATTGTTGTGCAACAACAGCAAAAAAATAGTAGTGTTGATATTCTTAATATTGCCGCAGCGATTAATGGCTATTCCAGTAATTCATTAACCAGTTTTGATGTTTCTGAAGCAGGGTTAATATTAAATAATAGTCCTGATGGTGCTGATACTCAATTATTGGGGCATATTGACGGTAATAGTAATTTATCTAGCGGTGCGGCAAAAGAGATTACTCTTGAGGTTAATGCTAAAAAAGCCATTACGTTAAATGGCCCTGTTGAGGTGGCCGGAACAAAAGCACGGGTTATTTTATCTAATCCTGCTGGAATTATTTGTAGTAGCTGTAACTTTCTTAGTGCTGACCGTGTTGTGTTGACTACTGGGAAAGTGAATATACAAAATGATACCGTTGATAGTTATAAAGTGGAAAAAGGGAATATTACTGTTAAAGGTAATGCCACTTTTGATAAAAGTGCGCAACAGATTGATTTAATTGCCCGCAATGTTTCTATTGAATCGCCTCTTGATGCATCTGGTATTAATATGAATGTGATAACTGGCGCTAATGAAGTTAAAGCACAAGATAATACGGTGGTTGCACAAAAGCCAACAGGCGTTGCTAGTAAATATAGTTTGCAGATAGTCAAGAATGCAGGAGTGAGAAGCTCATCGCTAAAATTTATAGGTACTGAAGCTAACTCACCACTGAAAAATAATGGTAATGTTGAAACTGCTGGGGGAGGGATCGAGCTTATTCATAGCGGTGCACTTGATAATAATAAAGGTAACTTCTTATCTGAGGGGGATATCTATTTTGCTTTCGATAAAGGTGTTACAAATAGTACTGGTGAAATACAAAGTACTAAAACTATCTCAATAGAAACAAAAGAAGCGAAAGTTGATAATATCTCTGGTGGTAATATTTCTGCTGATGGAAATGTAACTATCAATAGTGGTGAATTTAAAAACAATGCCTCCTATATTGCAAGTAAAGATAAATTAGATATTCAGACAAACGGTAAACCAATAACGAATACTGCAACGGTCGGTGAAGGCGTCGGTATTTCTGCTACTAATGGTATTAAGATTAATAGTGGCTTATTTAATAATAAAGAGGGTCAAATCAATTCTAAAAGTGTCATTGATATTAATACTAACCTAAAAGACTTCAATAATATTGATGCTTATATTGATGCGTCAGGGGATATTAGTATTAATAGTGGCGCAATGAATAATACCCATAGCCGCCTACGCTCAGTTACTCGTGTTGAAATTGATACTAATGGTAAGGCGCTGAAAAATACCGGCATGACTGCAGATACTGCTAGCGATGATTCATTAGGTATTCTTAGTGGTCTGGATGGTATGACAGTTAATATTGCTGGACTGAATAATGACCAAGGGATTATTGCCACCGATGGCGATATGAACTTCACTAACAAAGGCGACATTACCAATAAATGGGGACATATAAAATCAGGGGGGTACTTGACATTTAGTAGTGATAAGATCAAAAACCTCTATGGTGGCTTAGCATCTAAAACTGGTGCTAATGTGACTTTCTCCCAGACATTAGATAATAACTTTGGTGTTTTTTACTTAGAAGGCGATAGTGTCACTATCAGTGCGCCTTATATAAATAATAATAAAGGTGTTATTAAAGGAGACGCTATTTATTTTAAAACAGATAAATTTAATAACACATCAGGATTTGTGATCACTGAACAGAAATTAGAGATTGATACACCAGAACTGACGAATAACAGCAGTTTAGATTTCAAAACAGAAATGGGCTTTTATCTGGGGCAACCTGATCAGAAAGGGGGATTAATTAGTAAAGGAGAAATGAAATTAAGCGGTAATAAATTAGTGAGTAATAAAGGACGTATTGTAACAGAAAATGGGGATATGGAGCTTAAATTCACCTCTGTTGATAATACCAGTGGTACTATTGCATCACATAAAAATGCCTCTGTAGTGACAAGCACCTTTACCAATTCACAAGGCACATTGTTTGGCCAGGATAAATTAACACTGCAAACCGATACACTGAAAAATAACAGTACAGGTTCGGTTGAAAGTAATACCTTAAAAGGTGTTATTGCGTCGAGTGGTGATACTGAAGTGACGGTTAATCGTGATTTTGAAAACAATGGCGTCATTTCTGGTGTAGAACATTTACGTGTAAATATAAATGGTAAATATACCAATGCCAGCAATAGTATTATGTCAGGTAAAAATAGTTTCGAATTAGGTGTGACAGGAAATATTATTAATCGCGGCATTCTTAATTCAATAAAAGACACGACTATTTCTGGTGAGAATATTACTAATGAAAAATCAGGTATTATTGTTGGTAGAGAAAGTATTACTATCGATAATAAAGGCACTTTTACTAATAAAGGTAAAGTTGTCGGGCCGTTAAATAAATAACATTTTAGCCTATCTATGAGCGATATTTTGTCGCTCATAGATCAAAGGATACACCATCTTGAGTATGAAATAATATGGGAATAGGAACTGATATTATAGAAATAAAAAAGGTGGCTATTGCAATATGTAGAAGTGGTGAACCGTTAACTCAGCGATTATTAACTGAATATGAAAGAAACAGTATCGGTAGAATTCATGAAAATTATCATCGTGTTGCAGGGTTTTGGGCTGCTAAAGAAGCCGCTGTAAAAGCAATAGGTACAGGATTTCGTTTGGGGATTTTATTTCATGATATTGAAATAAGGCATGATGAATATGGCGCACCTTGTTATTTTTTTACAGGCCATTTTTCTAATTTATTAAAGCAGAAAAAAATAACCCAATCATTATTAAGTATTTCTCATTGTGATCATTATGCTGTCGCTGTTGCAATTTTTAATTGATGCTTTTATAGGTGTTTTATTATGTTTATATATTCTGATCTAAAGAATAAGAATGTGATTGTTACAGGAGCTAATGGTGATATAGGTATTGCAATTTGCCAGAAATACCTTGAACAGCAGTGTCATGTTTATGCATTATATCACCAAAATAGAAATAACTTAGATAAGCTAAAAAAAGAGAGTGAATATTGTCACCGCTTACATATATTACAATGTGATATCAATAATGATAAATCAATTCATGACTTTTTAGATAAACTAAAGGCATATGCTAATGCTATTCATATATTAATCAATAACGCAGGTGTAATTAAAGATGAATTATTTTCTGCTATAAATATAAGTGAATTTGAATATGTTATTAAAACCAATTTATTAGGAACTTGTCAATTTACTAAACAGTTATTGCTTTTATTAAGATCGGCAGAAAAAGCGACCATTATTAATGTTGCTTCTATTGCAGGGATTGTTCCAAGTATTGGGCAAAGTAACTATAGCGCCGCTAAAGCTGGAATTATAGGTTTTACTCATACGTTGGCTGCAGAGTTGGCAGGTAAAGGAATTCGAGTCAATGCGGTGGCACCAGGTATGATTGAGTCTGACATGGTCAAAAAAGTGTCACGCCAAGTCGTACGTCATATTAAATCGGTTATTCCATTACAACGATTGGGAGCAAGTGCTGAAGTTGCCAATACCATTGTATTTTTAAGCTCCGAGGCATCGAGCTATATTGTTGGGCAAACATTAATTGTTGATGGTGGGATGGTGATGCGATGAGAGGTAACCCTTATGAGTCTCTATAATCAATCGTTATTGCCTCCTACACTATTTTTAAAATTAGGGGCATGGCGACAACCGACCATTATGGTTGATAGGATTGTCGATTTTGTCCCTAGTGAAAAACCTATTATCAAAACGATTAAACATGTCACCTTTAATGATCCCTATTTATTAGGACATTTTCCAACCGATCCTGTTATGCCAGGGGTTATGGTGGCGGAAATCTTTGGTCAAACGAGTGAGTATTTATCTTTTATTGATGACTTTTGTTCAATTTATAAAATAGAACACAATATTGAATTAAATACATTTAAAGAAATAGCCAAAGCCCTTAATGAGCCGAGATCAGAACGAATTTTAATTCAGCATCGAAGAAAAGTTTCCGGTGTATTGGCCTCACAAAATTTAAGGTATAAAAATGCTGCTTACCCAGGGGATACCATAGAGATAACAAGCATTCTATTATTTTCTGATAAAAGCAATTTTAAACACTATTCTGTTGAGGCAAGAGTGGGAAAGAAAATCATTGCTAATGGCACCATAGTTAATTTCAGAGAATATAATCACTCTGAACAAAATAAAAATTAGGATATTAATAGTATGGAAAATGACGATAAGTTAAATGAAAAAATTGAACAAAGAAAAAAAATGTTAAAGCGAGTCAAAGAAGGGCTTATTGAACGACTCAATTTAAATAAGAGTATTAATCAAATTGATGATGATACTCCGTTATTTGGTAGTGGTTTAAAATTAGATTCTGTTGATGCCACAGAGATAATTGTCTTTCTTAATGATGAATTTAATATTCAAGTTACAGAAGGTGATGATCCTTCTTATATGAGAACAATAAATAGCCTAACAACCTTTATTTTAAATAAACAGCGAGAAAAACAAGAAAAAAATGAGAGTAATAATAATTAAGTTATATCATTTTTATTTATTGGAGATGTTATGAAATACTTTGAAATGGAAAATAAAGCGAATGTATTATTAGGTGAATATAATGGAGTGACACTTCCCAAACGTTATACTAATGAACATGAGGCTTATTTCTCGGTAAGAAATAGCATATTAATGACAGACTTTTCTCATTATGGCATGGTGAAAATTTCTGGTGAAGATGCTTGGCGGTTACTCAATTATCTTATTTCTGCAGACATTTCATCTATTCGTGATGAACAACTACTTTATACATTGTTGCTAGATAAAGAAGGGAAAATAATAAGTGATGCCTATGTACTATGTGATAATGAACACTATTTTTTAATTTCAGAGTGGATGAATAGTGATGCCATATGCCAGCAGATAAAAAAAGTATTAGATAAGCAAGATGAACGGGGCGAATGCTACCAAATTGATGCTATCACTTCTCTTACTCCAGATTGGCGTATGATCTGTCTGGAAGGCCCCTATGCTTGGGAAATTTTATCTGAAATCGTCGGTATGGATATTATTGGATTACCTTTTCATGAGTTTATGTATGTTGATGAAGATGTCATTACTATGCGTGTTGGTAAACACGGTGAATATTGTTATCACATTATGGGAGATGAAGAGAAGTTAATGTCTATTTGGCGACATTTATGCACTTTATCTGAGAAATTTGATTTAAAGATTGGCGGGGTTGATGATTTAAAAAATATACGACTAGAAAATCCTTGTTGGGAGCCTCAAGTGATTAATCCTTTTAGTCGCTGTCCTATTGAGTTACAAATGCAATGGGCGATTAGTTACGATAAAGATGCATTTATTGGTCAAGATGCAATAAAACAACGTGCTGATAATGGGGTAGATCAGAAAATAGTTGGCGCAAGAATAATTAATATGCCTCAGAATGCTGCAATTTTACAAGGCGATGCAATCTATTACCAAAATGAACAAATAGGCGTAGTTATTCAAGTGGGATACTCTTTTATATTAAAAGAACATATTGCTAGAATATTATTAAAACGAGAATTTGCTTACGTTGATATTGATGACTATAAAATAAAAACGGCTTATGGTGATATTGATTTTATCACAACGAGTATTCCCTTTGTTAATAATTTAAGTTTAATAATTAATCCAACCGAAGATAGTTATCTTGAAAGACATCAATAATGAAAGATTAAATTTATAGCAAAGATATTTATTAAACGTAATAAATATTATATAGGAATTAACATGAATAGTAGACGCCGTCGGGTTGT
The DNA here is from genome assembly GCF_963896075.1 of Proteus sp. G4415. Taxonomy (NCBI): domain Bacteria; kingdom Pseudomonadati; phylum Pseudomonadota; class Gammaproteobacteria; order Enterobacterales; family Morganellaceae; genus Proteus; species Proteus sp. G4415. Next base: position 24,257 of record NZ_CAWQOK010000121.1, on the reverse strand, counting down.
AATAACCGGAATGGGGGTTTTATCATCTTTAGCTAAAGATGTGCCTCAATTTAAACAGGTTCTTTTTAATAGACAATGTAATATTAAGCCAAGCCAACGCTATTTAAAATGGTTTAAAAATGCCAATGCATCTGAGATTGAGATGGCATTAGATTATTCAGATATACCGCAGCATATAGCTCGATCACTAGATAATGCGGCATTATGGGCATATCGAGTCTGCAATGAGGCATTACAACAAGCAAACTTAATAGATAATCAGTCTATTTTAGATAATACCGCGATGATCGTGGGCGTCTCTTCGGCAGGAACGGAAGCCTTTCTGCCATTATTTGAACAACATATTGATGATTTTTCGATAAAAAAAGCCATTTTATCCGGTGGGTTTTCATCATGCTGTTCGAGTGTATCAAGTCTACTTGGCTTACGTGGTGGCCTTGAATTAGTGGCGACGGCCTGTACCGCAAGCCCTAACGCGATAGGTATGGGGTATGATTATATCCAAAATGGCAAAAATCCTGTTGTGCTAGCGGCCGGAACAGAACCCATTTATCTTCCTACCTTTGCGGGTTTTTATGCCCTTAATGTGATGAAAACAACACCAACTTCCCCATTTTCAGGTACTCCTGGTATGTCTATTGGTGAAGGTGCTGGGGCGTTAGTATTAGAAGATTATCAACATGCGGTTGAACGTGGTGCGACAATATATGGTGAAATTGTCTCTTACGCGACATCTTGTGATGCTTATCATGAAACTAGCCCTGATCCTCGAGGAAATGGTGCGGTGCAAGTTATGTATAAAGCACTGGATAATGCGGGTATTACTCCTAATGATATTGATTATATAAATGTGCATGGTACAGGTACTGAAGCAAATGATCGCATTGAAACCATGTCGATGAAAAAAGTGTTTCCTAATATTTATCATATCCCATTAAGTTCAACAAAATCTTATGTTGGTCATAATATTGGTGCTGCAGGTATTGTTGAAATCATCGCGTGTTTTATTTGTTTAGCAGAAGACAAACTTCCCCCCACATTAAATTTCACTCAGCCAAGGCATAGCTGTGATTTAAATTATGTACCGAATTTCTTTCAAGATAAAAAAGTAAAATTTTTTATGAAGAATAATTATGCTTTTGGAGGAAATAACTGCTCTATTATCGCAAGCCCTTATATTACAGATAAAACACCGACGGAATATAAAGCTAAAAAAGTGGTTATTACCGGGGTGGGGGCGATTACGTCTATTGGCAATAATGTAATGGAGATAATAACAGCGATTTCGGCAGGAGATAAAACAGGTACATTAAAACCTATCGTATTTGCGAGTGATGTGCAGAAAGATATCGACAACTTGATGTCTGTTGTCATAAAAGATAATGATTTTGAGCAATCGTTAGGACATCCTTATTTTGATCTCGACATTGATCATCGCTTAAAAAATAACGCCTGTTATCATGCTATCACTGACGTTAATCCGAAAAAAACATTACGTTATTATGATCCAAGAAAAGCTATTCCTAGCGGGACTTATGCCTTATTCGCTTTAAATGAAGCACTTGCTAATGCTGGACGCAAAATTAAACGTGATGGTGATAACTTAGGTTTTATTGTTGGAATGTCAAAAGGGCCACAAAGTACCGTTAATCGTTATTTACAAAGTTTAATTCCTGATCCGCAAAAAGTAAGAACATCAGAATTTCCTGGTACTTTAATGAATGCAGTACCGACATTTTGTGCCATCACAGAGGGAATAAAAGGTTATACCACGACATTGGCAACAGGGGTTAATGCTGCATTAGGAGCGTTAACTTATGGTTATGAAATTATCAGGCAAGATCTACAACCTCAGGTAATTGTCGGAGGGGCAGATGAGCACTTCAGTTCTATTTCACTCTATTTTCAAGCGATGAGTAAGAAAGTTAATCTGACCAAGAATGCGACAGATTATCAGGTTTATTCTAATGCAAGTGCCGGCTATATCCCCGGAGAAGGGGCAGGGATGTTATTTCTTGAAGATAAAGAGTATGCCAAGCAACGAGGCGCTAAAATTTATGCTGAAATTATTGGCTACGGTAAAGCGAATGATAATACTTTTTTAGTAGACGAAAATATTACTGATAGAGTGGCCGCCTTATGTAAGGCTATCCAACAAGCATTATCTGAGGCGCAACTCAGTTGCCAAGATATTGATATTATCTGTGGTACCAGTGATGGTAATAAAGAGAATGATGAAGTTGAAATCCGTGCGATTCGGCAACTATTTTATCAAGCGGCAAATCATGTACCAGTAGTTAATTACAATGCCTTTTTTGGTTTAGTTGAATCATGCGCTGGGATATTGGCGATCTCTTTAGTGATTCATATGATGCAAAGCAACACGATAATACCTATTCCTTATACAAAAAGTTTTATAGCTGATGATATTCATTTTGTTACCCAACCGATTAATAAGCAGATAGAAACTGCTTTAGTTCTTGGTTCATCAGAAGGATGTAACCACTATGCAATTATCATCAGGAAACCGTTATGAAAAATGTTGCGATAAGTGGATGGGAACTTAATTTACCTTCAATAGTAAATTTTGAACAACTTTCTGAACAACTCTTATTAAAAAGAACAATTAAAACAGAGAAATACTTCTCTGATGATTATTTTGTAGAATATTTTAAATTTAATCATAATCCGGCGGTGATCCCCTATCAAAATATTCCCAATGATCATTTTGAAATATTAACGCGATTAATTCATAACAGTTTAAAACGGGCTAATATCACCCTAGAAAAGCTTCGCGCTTCACGTACCATAATGTATCTTGCAGGTCACGGGCCTAGAGCTGATTTTATGGATTACCAAGGGTTTTATGATAAAAACGATGCCGAAGACGTTCAATATTCTCCACAGATAAAATCACTCCATGCAGCCTCTTTTGCACAGGATGAATTAGCGAATAAATTGTGGGCTGAATATCAGTTAGATTTCCCACCTATTCCTATCTATTGTGCTAGTAATTCTGCGTTAATGGCTGTGCATATAGGACATAATGAAATAAGCCAAGATATGGCGGATATTGTAATAGTATTGTCGTGGAATAGCTTACTTTTACAAGATATAGCCTTTATGGATAGCCAAGGCATGTTAGTTGAAGCGCACGCTCAACCTTTGAGTAAATACAGTGATGGGGTCACCTTATCAGATGGTTATGCCGTGATGATTTTAGAAAGCCAACAACAGATAAACTCGAGACAATATCTTGCACCTGCTTATATCTATCATTCCGTTTTTATGCAAAGTAATGCTGAACGGACAATGGGAGGCACATTATTTAACTTTTATACGATATCAAAAGTGATTTCTCAGCTTCTCGAACTTAGTCATTATTTACCAAGTGATATTGGTGCTATTTTTATTCATGGTAACGGTTCGATTATTAGTGATAAAGCTGAGACGGTAGCTATTACTAACATATTTAAACAACCCATCCCTATTATTAGCTATAAAGGGCAGATAGGTTATATTTCTAATTGCTCTGGTATTATTGATTTAATGATTATAGCTGATTCATTAAAAAATAATCGATTGATCCCCTCGACTACACATTATCCAATAGATGATGGAATGGAGGTTAATTTCCTCACTAATCAAGAGTGTGTGAACTATAGCGCTAAACCTATTTTAAAAATCGGCTTAGGTATGGATGGCTCTATTATTGCCATGTTATTAATCGCAAATGGAGAGCAAGGATGAGGCGATTATTACCCACTGGTGCTATTAATTTAGCCGCTTATGCTTTTTTTGAGCCACAGGAGCCACTGATCCCTTTTATTCCTTCATGGTATAACGTATGGGAATCTCATATGTTACGTTTAGCGGGTAAAAAAAGCGCAGGAAAAAGTTGGAGTTTTCAACGCTATGGGGTCAATCATGATATGTATCTACGTGAAGGAATAAGAAAAACAAATTGTCGTCCTTACCTATCTGCAATAGAGCATGTGGTCGATCATGCTGTTGGTCAATTAGATACAAAATCACAATTCCTCTTAAAAAAAGAGCGAAATGGACTGATTTATATTGATGCATGGGGAGAGCTAACTGCTTTCGAACAGATAGATAGTTTAAGGGATGTGTTTACTCTTAATATTATTCCTAGAAATATCATAAAAAAATACAGTATAAAAAATTTCTCTTGCAAAATAAGAGGTGAACGTAATGGTATGATGTCGGCACTATTATTAGCACAAAAACTTATTAATAGTGATTTACTTGATAATATATTTATTTGTGGTGGTTTTCGGGCTGTACCAATTTTATCTTTTAGTGAAATAGAAAGACAACCGATAACCCTTTTTTTCAAGCCTAACTCTTTGGAAAATATAAATAGTATTGAAAGAGTCGCCTGCATTATTATCAATAAAAAACAGTGTTCAGATATTTTGATTTCTATCAATCATTATTTTTCTATGAGTCAAAATAGAAAAAATGCAATAAAGCAATTAGTTAAAAATTGGCACCGTTGTATTAATAAACAGACGGGTTCAATTTATATAACTGCGTTACTGACTTATAAATATATTTCTATGCTTGAAACCGCATTCACAGCATTACCTGTTAATCTTAATTGCTATTTTTTAAATCGTCTTTATGGTGATAGTGGGTTTATCACACCGGCTCTTATGTTCGATCATTTACAAAAAGCAGCAGATAGTGCCTCTCATTACCTTTTGAGTGCGTTTGATGGAGAAAATGGTGTTTGGCTGGTTGATTGTTGGAAACAATAATAAGGTATTTTATGTATGGAATAACAAAAGCACGCCAATTAGCACTATTTTCACTAACAAATATTAATAAATTTAATCATGATAAAAGTAACGCTGAAATAATTTTTAAAAATCTCACATTCGATATTAATAATGAGCATTTTACATTAATAAAATATCAACAAGAGAATGAAAAGAATGCATTGATTGATATTATTTCAGGAGTTGATATTCAATATGCTGGTTATACTTATTTTTTAGGTAATTATATAAATATTCTAGATGAAAAGCAGCGAGCTTTATTAAGGAATAGAATGATCGGTTTTGTTTTCAAAGAAAATTACTTTTTTAATCATTGTAATGTATTTGATAATATTTATTATTCAGTAGTCGATCATAAAGATAAAAAAAAGCTAAAGAATAATATTATAAATACACTTAAATCTATGGGCATAGAGAAACTCTATAATAAAACCCCAAAATCGTTATCAACAGATCAATTGCTAAAGGTTGCCTTTAGCAGAGCTTTAGTGAAAAAACCTAAGTGTATCATTGCTAATTATAATAATGATTGTTTCAGTCAGAATAACTTTGATTATTTTATCCAATTATTATCACAAGTACATAAAGATTTATCTATACCAATATTATTAATCACTAATTGTAATCATCTAAACATGACTGTAGATAAAATTATAACGCTTAAACATGGAGAGTTATATGATGGGGAGAAAACTTAATTTTATCGGTATTATTTTAATAATAATTTCTCTATTGCTCTCGCAAGTAGAGAGTAAAATAGACATTAAAAATAGTGATAAACGTTTTTTATTATTTATATCACTGAATACATTTACTGCCAGTGATAAATTGACCTCATTAATTTCAGAGTTAGAATACAGTATAAAACAAGGTGATTATCCATTTGATAAAGTCATTTATGGTTATGTCAGTGTATTTTTATCCGCTTATTATCATAAAAATAAAGCTTATTCTCAGGCTGCACAGACAATAAAAAAGGCCTTTTTTTATCTTGATGAAGTTGTTGAACAAAATCCAACTAATTGGCGGTTGATCTATCTAAGATTAAGAATGGATGCTTTTACACCTCGTTATTTAGGGCGCTGTGTGGTGGCTAAAAAAGACAGTCAGCAATTACTTGAGAATATTAATATCAATAGTGAACTTATACCCATGATTAACTATATGTATGCGCGTGCATTATTTAGTTGTGAGCAAGTGACACAAGCAAAAAAGATCATGGCTCAATTACTTCAAGAAAATGAAGCGAGTAAAAAAATTGCTCGATATAGTTTCACTAGTGTTCCTCCTTGGTTATCTATTGAAAAGACCGCGGTTATTCAACCAATAACATTAGAGAGTGATTAATGGAAAATATTATTATATTCATCTCAATATTTATTTTGATAGGATTACTTTCTAGTTCATTATCTTGGTTTTATATCAAATACACATTAGGGTTACTTTATATAACCCTTAGCCATTTTTATCGAAATTTATGTTTTATCGTTTTACTCTGTGTCGCCATCTCGATTTTGGAGGGTTTTTATCATCACCTCACGCTACTGCTCAAAGAGCAAGTAGCATATTCCAATTTAGGGCATATCGAAATTTATAAAACAGATAATAAACAGGATATTACTAATAAGAAAGATTATTTGGAAATAACCAATGCTGAAGAAATCATCCATTTATTAACTTATGATAAGCAGTTATTAGAAAAAATTCAGGTAATTTCACCACAAATTATTTTTTCAGGCATGATAGAAAATGTTATCAATAAAAAAACAGCATTGTTTTCTGGCCTAGCCATCGAGCCTAAGTCATTATTAACCATAGGAGCATACGATCTAACTGTTTCAGGGAGTGAATTGTCTCATGTCAGAAGAACAGAAATCACGATAGATAAGTTTATTGCTGATGCTATAAATATAAACTATGGGGATTTAGTTAATGTTGTATTTATTCATAATAATGAAAAAATGGTATTACCAACTTATGTACGTGGTATTTTTAACACACAAATAAATAGTTATCCTTATGCCATGATCAAAATTCCATTAGAAACACTACAATATATAAAAAAAAGTAAAAGTGTCTCAAAAATAAATATTCTATTAAAAAATGTGCATGATATTGATAGCGTAATAGCTAAAATAACAAGGATTAATAAAGAAAAATCTTTAAATTTGCAAGTGATCCCTGTTATTGAGAGACAAAGTTATATTATTTCTATTGTGACATTCTTTAAGTGGTCAATGCTATTATTGTATAGCATTATTGCTATTTATTATTATTTTTTAGTGAATAAAATCATTATCATCACTATCAAAAAAGCTATTGGTGATCTGTTCGAATTTAATCGATTAGGTATTTGGCGAGGTAGTTTTTCTCGATTATTTATTTTATTGGCTATTTTTATGACTATAACAATTTCTATAACGATATTATTAACTCATCAGCTATTATCTTGGTTGATTAATTTGAAACAAATCAATATTTCTTTATCTGATAATAATAGCTATTCATTAATGCTCCCTTGGCTATGGCAATATGATGCTATGTTTAAAATCCCTCTATTATTATTTTTTTCCGCAACAATCGCTTCGTGTAACTCTATTTTTAAAGTTAGCCACTATTTACAAAAATATCAAAAAAATAATATTACTATTTAGGAGTATGGTCTATGCCATTGAGAGAGAAAAAGTATCACCAAAATCAAGAGAGCATTTTATTTTTTCCAGGTCAGGGTAGGCCTTATTTAGGTATGGGAAATAGGGTATATCGTGACGTTCCATCAATAAAAGAAGTATGGAATTGTGCGAGTGAAATAGCAGGGTTCGATGTAAGGACTGTTTGTTTAAAAGGGCCCATGAATAAATTGGTACAAACCTGTTATCAGCAAGTGGCGTTAACAACTATCAATATTGCTTCTCTTTATTTACTGCGTGAGCATTGTTGTGTGAATGAGGCGGGTTATTCAGGGCACAGCGCTGGAGAATATTCAGCGTTATTTGCGGCGAACGTACTGGAACTTGAATCTGTCTTTAAGTTAATTAGTTATCGCGCATCTATCATGCAACAGCTCGCTAAGAATAACAAAGGGGTAATGTATGTTGTTAAAAATTGCTCTTATCAGACGTTATCAACATTGATTGACCAGCAAGATCTCGCCACAAAGGTGAATATTTGCTGTGATAACAGTGAACTTCACCAAGTTATTGGGGGGGAGTATGCAAGTGTACGTAAGGTTGTTAATCAATTAGCTAATATGAAAATAGAAACGAATAAATTAGCCGTTAATGGTGCTTGGCACACTGAATTGATGAGCGAAGGGAAAAATTTACTTGCTCACTTTTTACAGACAATCCCTTTTTCAATCCCAGATAAACCCCTAGTGATGAATGTTTCTGCTGAGATTGTTAGCGATATTGAGACAATTAAACAGAATTTAGTTAATCAACTCACAGAAACCGTAAGATGGACAGCAACTATGGCGCTATGGTGTCATTTAGGCTATCACAATTTTATTGAACTTGGTGATAGCAAGTCATTGTATTATTTAGCGAAAAATTCATATACGCTAAAAGATAAAAATATATTGCATGTTAATGATTATATTTAATTATCTTATATAGGAGCAATTATGTTGCCTAATTATCATTATTATATGCAAGCGCATCATTATACTATGCTAACACCTATTTATATCGCCTCGATAGTATTAAGTTTATGCTTTATTAATAATTATAATGAGTTAAGTTTTTGGTTATTATTTATGGGTAACTTTGCTATTTTTATTGTCATTTTACTCAGTGCAATGATGAATGAGCGAATATATTGGCGATACTGTCTCTTTTCTGAAAAGTTTTATTTAAAAAATAATAATAAAAGCGAGACAAAAAGGACGATAATATCACGTTATTTTACTGTTTTTTCGTTAAGCTATATAATTGGGGTTATAATAATATTTCTTGTTACCTCTTATTTAATCGAGATTGTTTTTGATAGCCAAATATATATTATTATTTTTCTTGGTTTTTTCTTGTCACCATTAATGATATGGTTTTTTATGTATTTTTTGATCAAGTTTTATGTCAGTTGTTCAATTCATTATTTGAATAACTTTTCTTTATATAGCCGTGAGAAGAAAAAATTTAACATATCCTATCTTATTGTTAATGAGGTTTTTTTAAGTTTACTTGTTAATTTTCCTATTGTTTTTCCGCTCCAGAACAGTACTGCTTTCTCGTTAGAGCAAGGTTATCTTAATATTGAGTTTATTGTTGCATTAATCATTCTTTTATATAGTGTTCTGTTTGTTATGCTTTTTTTATCGAAGGCGAGTAAAATTAATTACCTAATGGGGATGATTATCTGTTATAGCTTTGAAGAAGATTTTGCTGAGGTAAAAAAAAGAGGCCTGTTTTGCCGTATATTATGGTTTCTGATTTTGATCCCTTTAGGTACATTGTTACTCTGTTTATTATTCTATTTGCTGAATATAAAAGAAAATTTCTTTTTAATTTATTCGGTGAGTTTATCTTTAGTTATTTATCTCTATTTTATTGAGCGGAGAAATAAACTCTATCAGGAATTTATATTAGCATTTGATATGATCTTACGTTTAAAAGCACTAAAAAATTTTAAGGAGTAAGACATTGTGATGGTTATTATTTAATCCCCTAATCAATATTATTAGGGGATGAATAAGTTAAATAATTTTTTCACTCAGTGAAGGCTTTTTATTAGGGATAACATATTGCCAAAAAGAGCGTTTTTCTTTTTGGGTGGTAAATAATTTCCCCACTCGGTTGGCAATTAACTCTAATGAAAAACAGAGCACAAAGTAAATAAAGGCAACAAATAAAAAAACTTCCATCGGGTACACCATGCTGCGATTATTAACTTGTGTTGCTAAGAATGAGAGTTCACCGACACCTACAACATAAGCGAGGGAAGTATCTTTAATTAAGGCTATCCATTGATTGATAAAAGAGGGCACCATCATACGTAATGCTTGTGGTAACACGATATACCAAAGCGTCTGCCAGCGATTAAATCCTAATGATAAACCTGCTTGCCATTGCCCTTTGCCAATAGCGAGAATACCGGCTTTAACACCATGAGCGATATAAGAGGAGGTAATAAGTGCTAGAGCACAGATCACAGTGGTTATCTCAGGAATTTCCATTCCTAATACCACGGGTAATAGAAAATAGAGCCAAAAAATCAGCATAATGACCGGAATAGCACGGAAAAAACCTAAAAAAGCGGCAAATAAGTTAACCCATACCCCTTTAAGCATGGCGAGAGCGATCCCCCCAAGCGTCCCTAATATAATAGATACAATACCGGCGATCACACTAATAAATATAGTTAAAGCCGCACCTTCTAATGGCCCATCAGGATACGCGCCAAAAAGTAGATACTGCCAATTATCAGCAATAACAGTAAAGTCCATATTAATATCCTTGCGCTAATTTTCGTTGCTGATGCCATTGCCCCCAAGCTTCCATTAATGCAATGGCAGCGATATACAGTATGGTGGCGACGCCGAACGCTTCAAAAGTACGTAATGATTCAGTTTCAACTTGCCTTGAAGCATAAGAAAGCTCTGCGACACCTATGGCCATAGTGAGAGAGGAGTTTTTGATAATATTCATATATTGACCCAACAATGGCGGAAGGGCGATACGAAAAGCTTGCGGTAAAATGACATAACGCATGGATTGCCAGTGGGTTAATCCTAACGCTAAAGCTGCATATTTTTGGCCTTGTCTGACTCCCTGTATTCCTGCTCTTAGCTCTTGGGCAATAAAAGGTACAGAGTAAAAGGTAAGCCCAATAATACCGGCTAAAAATTCAAAAGAGGGCCAAGAGAGCGTTAAGCCAAATAAAGAAAGTTCATGTGGGGTGTTAAGCCATATCATGGCCGTTTGTGGCAATAGTTCACCAGAAGCAAAATACCAAAAGAAGAGCTGAACCAATAATGGGGTATTACGAAAGAGTGAAGTATAAATGACCGCACACCAACGTAATGGCGCGATATGGCTATCATAGGCAGCACTGAGAAGAAAACCTAGTAATGTGGCAATAATGATAGTCCAGAAAGAGATAAGCAAGGTGATTAAAAAACCTTGCCACAGCCAACTTAAGTAGTGAGGCTCAAGAAGATAGTGAGAAAGAAACTGCGCAAACATAATTATTACCTATTGCAGACGCCAAACCCCGCAGTAGCGGGGTTGGTGTTTTATCAATAAATCATCGCGATGAATTAAATCGTTATTTGCTCTACCATTAGGATTGAGGCGCTTGCTCAGAAAGTGGGGCAAACTTAAAGTCACCACGAGGTTGAGCGGACTTAGTATCTGGGCCAAACCAACGATTATAAATTTCGTCTGCTTTGCCTTCTTTCTCTAATCTTAATAGCGTGTTATTAATCTCGTTAATTAAACGCTGTTCACCTTTAGCTGCGGCAACGGCTTGATATTCTCGTGTAATACTAAAGGGTGATATTTCAAAATCAGCTTTGATTTTTTCAGGTAAATTAGCTAATAACCCTACTAATTTAGCATCATCTTGGGTTATCGCTTGTACATTGCCATTGCGTAATGCGGCAAACGCAAGAGGGGTATCGTCATAGGAGATGACTTTAGTTTCAGGATAGCGTTCACGTAGGGTAATTTCCTGTACGGTGCCTTTGTCAGCCCCAATGCGTAATGACGCAATTTGCTCTGGGCTGGTTAATACGCCTTTGCGCGCGATAAATTTCTGTCCAGTAGCAAAATAAGGTACAGAGAAATCGACTTGTTTTGCTCGCTCTTCGGTAATGGTGAAGTTGGCGGCAATTAAATCAACTTTTTTGGCGCTAAGTAGTGGGATACGGTTAGCTGGGTTAGTTGGACGTAATTCCAATTTAACCCCGAGATCTTTGGCAATTTCATTCGCAATATCTGCATCATAACCTGCCAATTTTTTGGTTTGTGGATCGATAAAACCAAACGGTGGGTTACTATCAAAAATAGCAATGCGTACCACACCTGCCTGTTTTATATCGTCTAATTTATCGGCTTTAGCCAGACCAGAAAAAAGTACTGAGCCAGCAATTAATGCCGTTGCCAAAACACGTAATTTCATTATTCACCCCAAAAAAAGTATTCTCATTGTTATGTTGCCTATCACGCTATCAAGTTGTTCTAAGTTCATAAAATAATAAAAAATGATATGGATATGCTTTTATAGAATAAGTTAAGGAGAGATAGCGACTTTATAAACATAAATAAAAAAACAGAGGCAAATAATGCCTCTGTTTCAGAGAGTAAAGAGAGTGAATAAATTATTTAATTAGCAGAATGACTATCATCATTTTTTGTCAGCATTCTTTCTACTTGGTCACCCCCTAAATGACGGAAGTCATGACCCTTGACGTAGTAGAAGATAAACTCACAGATATTCTGGCAACGATCGCCAATACGTTCGATAGAACGAGCACAGAATAATGCCGTCAGTACGCTCGGGATAGTGCGAGGATCTTCCATCATATAAGTCATTAATTGACGAACAATACCTTCATATTCGTTATCAATTTTTGCATCTTCACGATAGACTCGAATAGCTTCTTCTAAGTCCATACGAGCGAAAGCATCAAGAACATCATGGAGCATTTGTATCGCATGTTGGCCTAAGGACTCTAAACTTACTAGCAGTGGTTGATGTTGATGTGAAAATTTCTCAAGGGCCGTTTTACAGATTTTTTCTGCCACATCACCAATACGCTCTAATTCGGCGATAGTTTTAGAAATCGCCATAATAAGGCGTAAATCACTGGCGGTGGGCTGACGTTTGGCAATGATACGCATACAGGCATCATCAATGGCAACCTCCATCATATTGACTTTTTGATCACCTTCAATCACTTCATTGGCTAATGCTTGGTCTTGGTTATGCATTGCGGTAATGGCTTTTTTTAATTGCTCTTCAACTAAGCCACCCATGACCATCAGTTCTGTACGGATATGCTCTAACTCAGCGTTAAATTGACCAGAAATATGTTTATTGTGGTTTAAATTATCCATGATTTGCCTCGTTATCAGCCATAACGCCCAGTGATGTAATCTTCAGTTTGCTTCTTCGCTGGACGAGTAAATAATGTATCCGTATCACTGAACTCGATTAATTCACCCAAATACATAAATGCAGTGTAATCAGAACAACGTGCAGCTTGCTGCATATTGTGGGTGACGATCACCACGGTATATTCGGATTTTAGTTCACTGATAAGCTCTTCAATACGACCTGTAGAGATAGGATCGAGTGCAGAGCATGGCTCATCCAGTAATAATACTTCAGGACGGATAGCAATACCGCGTGCGATACATAAACGTTGCTGCTGTCCCCCAGAAAGACTATAGCCACTTTGATGTAATTTATCTTTGGTTTCATTCCATAATGCGGCTTTGGTCAGCGCCCACTGAACGCGTTCGTCCATTTCAGCACGAGACAGTTTTTCAAATAAGCGTACACCAAAAGCGATATTGTCATAAATCGACATTGGAAATGGTGTAGGTTTTTGGAATACCATGCCTACTTTTGCGCGTAATAGCGCAATATCTTGTTTATCTGTCAGAATATTGTTGCCATCTAACAAGATTTCACCTTCAGCACGCTGTTCGCCATAAAGCTCATACATTTTATTAAAAGTACGCAGTAAAGTGGATTTACCACAGCCAGAAGGGCCGATAAATGCCGTTACTTTATTTTTGGCAATATCTAATGAGATATTTTTCAGCGCATGGAACTTACCATAGTAGAAGTTCAAGTCACGAACTTGGATTTTGTTTCCAGCGTTATCATTAGCCATAGTCATTCAACGTTCTCTCTTGCTTAACTTTCTGCGTTAGCCATGCTTATTTTTAGCAAACAGCACGCGCGCGATAATATTGATAAATAGAACACAGAGGGTGATCAGTAATACGCCAGCCCAAGCAAGCTCTTGCCATTGTGAGAAAGGGCTCATGGCGAATTTAAAGATAGTCACAGGTAAGTTGGCTATCGGTTCGTTTAGATCTGTGCTCCAGAATTGGTTAGATAGTGAAGTAAATAGCAGTGGTGCTGTTTCACCCGCAATACGCGCAATCGCTAATAATACGCCCGTGATAATACCCGATACGGAGGCTTTTAACGTGATTTTAGCGATCATCTTCCACTTGGGCGTCCCTAATGCATAAGCCGCTTCCCGTAAGCTATCAGGGACTAACTTCAACATATTTTCCGTGGTGCGAATAACAATAGGTATTTGTAATAACGCTAATGCCACAATACCCGCCCAACCAGAGAAGTGCTGCATTTGTGCCACCACAATGGTATACACAAACAGTCCAACAACAATCGATGGGGCTGATAATAAAATATCGTTGATAAAGCGTATGACTTCCGCTAACCATGAACGACGCCCATACTCAGCAAGGTAGATACCCGCTAAGATCCCCAAAGGAGTACCAATGACCGTCGCCCATAAAATAAGTAGACCACTACCCACAATGGCGTTAGCTAATCCGCCACCATCGGTGTTAGGGGGCGGCGTCATTTCTGTGAATAAGGCCCAAGACATGCCATCAAAGCCTTTGGTTACTGTAGAAAACAAGATCCACATTAACCAGAACAGACCAAATGCCATGGTAGAGACAGATAAAAACAGTGCGATACGGTTTTTTTGACGACGCCAAAGTTGGCGTTTATGGCGTATATGCAGTTCTTTTTCTGTTTGAACTTGTAATGAAGAAGAGGATGTTTTAGCCATCTTAACGTGCTCCTTCATTCTTAGATAAACGTAGTGTCATAAACTTAGAAATCGCAAGGACGATAAAGGTAATGACAAATAAAATCAGACCTAATTCCATTAATGCAGCGGTATGAAGACCTGTTTCTGCTTCGGCAAATTCGTTGGCTAATGCAGAGGTAATACTATTGCCCGGCATAAAGAGTGATGCAGAGTCTAACTGGTAGGTGTTACCAATAATAAAGGTCACTGCCATAGTTTCCCCGAGCGCACGACCTAATCCAAGCATCACACCACCTATCACACCGTTTCGGGTATAAGGTAAAACGATATTCCAAATCACTTCCCATGTGGTACAGCCGATACCGTAAGCGGATTCTTTCATCATCACCGGGGTCTGTTCGAATACATCACGCATTACAGACGCGATATAAGGGATGATCATAATTGCGAGGATAACCCCTGCTGCTAATATACCGATACCAAACGCAGGACCAGAGAATAACTCACCGACAATAGGGACTGATGAGAGCACGTTGCCAACAGGCTCTTGGAAGTATGTGGCAAAGAGCGGCGCAAAGATAAATAGTCCCCACATACCATAAACGATACTTGGAATAGCGGCTAATAACTCAATAGCGATACCCAATGGGCGCTTTAGCCAATTGGGTGCCAGTTCTGTTAAAAAGAGTGCAATACCAAAACTCACCGGAACCGCAATGATCAGGGCAATAATTGAGGTAACGACAGTACCGTAAATTGGTACTAAAGCACCGAATTCCTGTGCGGGTGGATCCCACTCTTTCGTCCACAAGAATGACAGACCAAATTGTTGAATACTTGGCCATGAGGCGAAAATCAGTGAAACAATGATACCTGCTAAAAGCAAAAGTGTAATTAACGCAGCTAGTCGAACTAGTGCGCTAAAAATAACGTCCCCTCGTTTACTCGGGGCCTTTATTACCGTTGTATGCTCGGCCATAAAGCCTCTTTAATTTATTACCCCCTGTGTTGCAGGGGGTGAACGTTAATCTATTTTTTAATGGTAACCCTTTGGTTAGTAAATTGGTTTACCATTACTGTCTTTGATGCTTGTTTTCCAAGCGGCACGAATTTGTTCTACCACTTCTTTTGGCAATACGGCGTAATCAAGATTTTTCGCTTCATCATTGCCTTTTTCATATGCCCAGTTAAAGAAATTCAGTACTTCTTTTCCTTTAGCCGCATCTTTTTGCGTTTGATGCACTAAAATGAAGGTAGTAGAAGTAATTGGCCAGGCATTTTCGCCTTTTTGATTCGTTAGGTCTTGTGCAAAGCTCTTACTCCAATCAATTTTTCTCGCTGCTGCGCTAAAACTATCGGCAGTAGGAGGAATAACTTCGCCATCTGCAGTGACTAATTGAGTATATGCAAGATTGTTTTGTTTTGCGTAAGCGTATTCAACATAACCAATTGAGCCTGGTAGACGTTGAACAAAGGCTGCGATGCCATCATTTCCCTTACCACCTAAGCCTGTAGGCCATTTAACGGTAGAGCCTGCGCCTACTTCATCTTTCCATGCGCTATTTACTTTAGATAAGTAGCTAGTAAAAACGAATGATGTGCCTGAACCATCAGCACGACGAACAACAGCAATGTTTTGGTCAGGTAGATTGAGTTTTGGATTTAGTTTAGCTATAGCAGGATCATTCCATTTTTGGATCTTGCCTAAGTAGATATTCCCGATAGTCTCACCGTCTAAGACAAGCTCACCGGATTTAATACCTGAGATATTGACTGCCATCACCACACCACCGATGACAGTTGGAAATTGGAATAAACCGTCAGCCTTGAGTTTTTCATCAGCTAATGGTGCATCAGAAGCACCAAAATCGACAGTATTAGCAATGATCTGTTTTACACCACCAGAAGAGCCTATGCCTTGGTAGTTAACTTTGTTGCCAGTTTCTTTTTGATAGCTATCTGCCCATTTTGCATAAACTGGAGCAGGGAACGTTGCGCCAGCACCAGTCAGTGAGGTCGTTGCCTGTGCAGAAAGAGCCGTCATTGAAAGTGCAGCGGCAATGACACTGGTCAGGGTGGTACGCATCAGTTTCATAATCCCTCCTGTGGGATAGGTAGAATAACTTTTCGACATCTATCAACTTCGGTTACGGTACGCACAGACAATAGGTCAGTTAGATGACAATTAAATGTCTTAATTGTGACAGTTTTATGACAAAGCAGAAAAAGAGTGAAAATAATGCATAAAAACAGGTGAGAAAAAATAAGAAGGGCGTTAACGTTAAAAAGTGAGGATATTAATCATCTTCGTCTTCTTGCACTTTTAACGGAAAGTTGGCACGGATAAGTAACCCGCCTTTCGTGCTATCGCCGAGTTCGACAAAGCCACCATGGGCATCCATGATCCGACGAATAATAGATAGACCTAAACCCGCACCGGTTGAACTTCGTGCTTGTTCCCCTTGAACAAAGGGTTGGAATAAACGTTGTCTATCTTCTTTGGCAATGCCTGGACCATCGTCTTCAACTTGAAACCAAGCATATTCTTCATTTTGATTACTTGTGATGCTTATCCAACCATGTCCGTAGCGTGTGGCATTAACAATCATATTGGTAAGCGCCCGTTTGACGGCAATTGGGTTTGCTGTGATATTGATAGGATAAGGGTATAAATGCTCTTCGCTGACTTTGCCTGAGTTAGATTCAGCGCAGATCACTTCACGCAATAGACCATTCATATCACATAATTCTAAAGACATCTCTTTGCCTGTGCGCATATAGTCTAAAAATTGACCGATAATGGCATCGCAATCTTCAATATCTTTATTGATAGAATCAGCAAGATAACTATCTTCAGGACTCATCATTTCTGTAGCAAGACGAATACGCGTTAACGGAGTGCGTAAATCATGGCTTACCCCTGCCATCACCAGTGTTCTATCATTATCTAATGAGCGAATATCTGATGACATTTGATTAAATGCTCGAATAATTGAACGCATTTCAGCAGTGCCAGATTCAGGTATTGGCGGAGGGATCACCCCTTTACCAATGCGTCGTGCTGCATATTCAACTTCATGCAATGGACGATTTTGAAAACGGTTATATAACCAGAAAAATGCTACTACGATGATGATAAAAATAATGGCTTGCCGATAAACGGGTAATAAGAAATTTTGCCCTAATTCGGTAAGTGGTACGCGTATCCATAGCGTGGGTGAGAGTTGGGTATTAATCCATAAAATAGGATACTCTAGGGTGTTTTCTAGCCAAATCGTCGTATCACTATTGAGATAATCCGTCATCTGCTGGCTAAGTTCTAAATCTTCTCTTGCCCACTCTAAACCGGCTTTTAAAGCGGCGTCTTTATCAAAAAATGAGATACCTAACTCGTTGTAAATTTTATTACGTAGAGCGGGAGAAATTTTAAGTGGGGTGCCATCGACTAAGATCAGTTCTTCCGGTACTAGCGTACGAATTTCATACGCTAATACTTTATTAAATTGCTGGAGGCTTGGCCCGACAATAAGATGCTGTACAACAACATAACTGGCTATCAAGCTAAAAAAAAGTAATGAGATAACCAGAAATAGAGAGCGAGTGAGCTTATTGTGGGGTGAAAGCCTCAGCCTTCTCATTATGATACGCTCGTTCCATCAGGTACAAAGACATAACCCAGTCCCCAAACCGTTTGAATATAGCGAGGATGAGTGGGATCTTCTTCAATCATGCGACGTAAACGAGAAATTTGCACATCAATAGAACGCTCCATCGCACTATATTCACGACCTCGCGCCAGACTCATTAATTTATCACGTGATAATGGCTCTCGGGGATGTGAAACAAGGACTTTTAATACGGCAAATTCACCACTGGTCAAAGGCATATGTTGATCTTCGTGGAACATTTCCCGCGTACCGAGGTTAAGCTTAAATTTACCAAATGAGACAATCGCATTGTCTTGTGAAGGTGCTCCCGGTAGTTCATTGGCTTGGCGACGAAGCACCGCACGAATACGGGCTAATAGCTCTCTTGGGTTAAATGGTTTTGAGATATAATCATCAGCACCAATTTCAAGTCCGACAATTCTGTCAACTTCTTCCCCTTTGGCAGTCACCATAATAATAGGGATAGGATTGTTTTGGCTTCTCAAGCGACGACAAATAGATAAGCCATCTTCGCCAGGAAGCATTAAGTCGAGGACAATAAGATGGATAGATTCGCGAGTAAGTAAACGATCCATTTGATCGGAGTTTGCCGCGGTGCGGATTTGAAAACCCTGCTCTGTCAAATAGCGCTCTAATAGTGAACGTAGACGTAAATCATCATCCACAATCAGCACTTTATAACTGTCTTGCATCTTTAAGCTCCCGAAGTGCAAATGCTTTTATTAGCGAATTCTATCATTGATAAGAATATTAAACCAAAAACAAAGAATAAATATTAATGATTTATAGGCAAAACTTGTTCTGACTTTGTATCTTAGAATATCACACTATTTATTTATCTTATTCCGAATAATATTTGATAGATAATACGCAGTAATTAACGATGCCACCTGGCGTTTGCACGCTAACTTCATCATCCACTTTTTTACCGATCAGCGCTCTCGCGACAGGGGAATCAATAGAAATCCACTGTTTTGCTGGGTCAAATTCATCAGGGCCGACTAGTCTAAATGTCTTAATGTTTTCATCATCGTCTTCAAGGGTTACCCAAGCGCCAAAATACACTTTTCCTTCTTGACGAGGATCTGGGTCAACAATTTTTAATTCATCAAGACGTTTGGATAAAAAACGAACTCGTCGGTCTATTTCACGTAATCTTTTTTTACCATAGATATATTCAGCATTTTCCGAACGGTCACCTTGAGCCGCTGCTTCAGAGACCGATTGAGTGACGCGAGGACGCTCTTCTTTCCAAAGATATTTTAGCTCTTTATCCAAGGCATGCCAGCCATCACGAGTAATATAGTTACTTTTTGCCATTACCAATAAATACGATCATCAACATTGAATTTCATACAGATACTATAGCGCGAATCACAGAATAATCTGTTATTTTCCTCATAAATGTCATGCTTGGCCTATAATAAGCGGAATTTTTTTCTTATTGCGCGTGTATAATAGCCATCTTTTTTAACCACTCCTCTCGGTAGGTAAATATATTATGAATGAATCATTAAGCCGAATTATTGCACAAGAGCTATCAGTAAAGCCCCAGCAAGTACTTTCGGCCATTACGTTACTGGATGAAGGGAATACGGTGCCTTTTGTGGCCCGTTACCGAAAAGAGGTAACTGGTGGGTTAGATGATACTCAGCTTCGTCAATTGGAAACCCGCCTGAGTTACTTACGGGAACTCAATGATCGTCGCCAAACTATTTTAAAATCAATTGAAGAGCAGGGGAAACTCACAGAAGAATTACGCTCTTCGATTAATGAGACGCAAAGTAAAACAGAACTTGAAGATCTCTACCTTCCTTATAAACCGAAACGTCGTACTCGTGGGCAAATTGCAATTGAAAATGGCTTAGAGCCATTAGCTGATTTGTTATGGAATGAACCACAACATACTCCTGAAGACGCAGCAAGTGCATATATCAACCCTGAAAAAGGAATAGATGATAGTAAAGCAGCCTTAGATGGGGCTCGCTATATCTTAATGGAACGTTTTGCAGAAGATGCTGGATTATTAGCTAAAGTTCGCCAATATTTATGGAAAAATGCGCATCTTGTTAGCAAAGTTGTTGACGGAAAAGAAGCAGAAGGCGCTAAATTTAGCGATTATTTTGATACTCATGAGCCGATTGCTCATGTACCTTCTCACCGTGCATTAGCGATGTTTCGTGGTCGTAATGAAGGTATTTTGCAGTTATCACTTAATCCTGATCCACAATTCGAAGAAGCCCCCAAAGAGAGCTATGGCGAACAGTTGATTACGGAGCATTTAGGTTTACGTCTTAATAATCAACCTGCGGACAGTTGGCGTAAAGCCGTTGTCAGTTGGACTTGGCGTATAAAAGTGTTAATGCATCTTGAAACTGAGTTAATGGGTCAGTTACGTGAGAAAGCGGAAGATGAAGCCATTAATGTGTTTGCACGTAACCTAAAAGATCTCTTAATGGCCGCACCTGCAGGTATGCGAGCTACGATGGGGCTAGATCCTGGTTTACGTACTGGGGTTAAAGTCGCGGTGGTGGATAGTACCGGTAAGCTGATTGCGACAGATACTATTTATCCTCATACCGGACAAGCGGATAAAGCCGCTGCTAGTGTAGCGGCATTATGTATTAAGCATAATGTAGAATTAGTGGCGATTGGTAACGGTACTGCATCACGTGAAACAGAGCGCTTTTTTGCTGATACAGTAAAACGCTACCCAGAAGTTAAAGCACAAAAAGTGATCGTGAGCGAAGCCGGGGCATCGGTTTATTCGGCATCAGAGCTGGCTGCGAAAGAATTTCCGGATCTGGATGTTTCTCTTCGTGGCGCTGTTTCTATCGCTCGTCGCTTACAAGATCCATTGGCGGAATTGGTAAAAATTGACCCTAAATCTATCGGGGTGGGTCAATATCAGCATGATGTGAGCCAAACATTATTGGCAAAAAAATTAGATACTGTTGTTGAAGACTGTGTAAATGGTGTCGGTGTTGATTTAAATACAGCCTCTGTACCGCTATTGACGCGAGTGGCGGGGCTTAGCCAATCTATTGCTCAAAATATTATTGCTTGGCGTGATGAAAATGGCCGTTTTGTGGATAGAAAACAGTTACTCAAAGTGGCGCGCTTAGGGCCTAAAGCTTTTGAGCAGTGTGCGGGATTTTTACGTATTCGTGATGGTAAAAATCCACTTGATGCCTCAACGGTTCACCCTGAAGCCTATCCTATTGTTGAAAATATCTTGCAATCAATACATCAAAAAATTGATCAAGTCATGGGCAATAGTGCATTACTTTCACAAATCAATGCCAGAGAATTTGTCACCGAGCAGTTCGGTTTACCTACCATTAATGACATCTTAAAGGAGCTTGCTAAACCGGGGCGTGATCCTCGTCCTGAGTTTAAAACAGCCACCTTTGCCGAAGGTGTTGAAACAATGAATGATTTAGTCAGTGGTATGATATTGGAAGGTACTGTAACTAATGTGACTAATTTTGGTGCCTTTGTGGATATTGGGGTACACCAAGATGGGTTAGTGCATATTTCATCACTGTCGGATAAATTTGTTGAAGATCCCCATACTGTGGTAAAAACCGGCGATATTGTGAAAGTAAAAGTCCTTGAAGTCGATTTACCGCGTAAACGTATTGCGTTAACCATGCGTTTAGATGAAGTGGCTGCTGATAGTGATCATAAACGCCAGTCAGTGACTAAGGATAATGCTTCTAAACATAGTCGCGGGCAAAAACCGACCAGAAACCGCCAATCAAATACGGGTAACAATGCAGGTAATAGTGCGATGAGCGATGCATTGGCCGCAGCATTTGGTAAAAAACGCTAATATCTTACAGGTAGCCATCAATCTCAACGTGAAGTAATAAATTTTATTACTTCACGTTTCATAACTATTCACTCAATCTATGGTTTGGTGAATAAAAAGGCAAAAGTAATCAGCAATTAAATTATTTTGTTAATATAAAATATACTTTTAGTCTTTTGTCTGAGTCTGCTTTTATCTAACTTAAGGTATATTGCTAATATAATAGATAGAATATAACGTATTTTATCTTTATATTCATTTGTTGTTTCTTTTATCAACATTTTTCTATTTTCCCTATGGGTGATTAATTTTATATTAAAAATAAGTTGATCCCATTATTAACCTTACTACTGTTATGGTTTAATGGCGGGTAAAATAGAAACGTAAATTAAAATTTATCTTATTTTATTGTTCGTTATAGGATTTGCACAACAAAAAATCAATGACGATAGGTTTATTTCACCGATATTGGATGATGAAAATGACATTTAATAAATTATCATTAGGGGTAGTTTTACTTTCTGCTTCATTACTAGCAGGTTGTGCCTCAGAATCTTCTCGCTCTTTAGAGGTTGCTAAAGTGGCTACCTATAATACGACTTACTCAGGACCTAAGAGTGCCATTGCTATTGGTAAGTTTGATAACCGTTCTAATTACATGAATGGTATTTTTTCTGATGGTGTGGATAGATTGGGTAATCAATCTAAAACGATTTTAATTACACATTTACAACAAACAGGCCGTTTTAATGTTTTAGATCGCGCTAACTTAACGGAGTTAACACAAGAAGCGAAGATTAAAGGCCAAAGTCAGCAATTAAAAGGCGCAACTTACGTTATTACTGGTGATGTGACAGAGTTTGGTCGCAAAGAAGTAGGTGATCGCCAACTATTTGGTATCTTAGGACGTGGAAAAACCCAAGTTGCTTATGCCAAAGTGAACTTAAATGTTGTGAATGTGAATACCTCTGAAGTGGTGTTCTCTACACAAGGTGCGGGGGAATACGAGCTTTCTAATCGTGAGATTGTTGGTTTTGGTGGCACAGCAAGTTATGACTCAACACTTAATGGTAAAGTGCTTGATTTAGCCATTCGTGAAGCGGTGAATAATTTAGTTGCAGGGATTGAAAGTCATGCTTGGCAGCCTGAGCAGTAACCCCAATTTTATAAGGATATAAAAATGTCAAAATCATTGCTGGGGTTGCTATTTGCCTCGTTGTTATTGGTTGGGTGCCAAGCGCCAAAGCCTCTTTATAACTGGGATAGTTATCAAACGGTGGTATATCAATATTATCAACAAAGTGAAAGTGATCCTCATGCGCAAATCGATGCATTGAAAAAAAGCATCGAGGTTGCCCGAGCAAAATCATTAGGCGTTCCACCGGGGTTACATGCACATTTGGGCATGTTATATGTGACCACTGGCGCATTAGACTTAGCCATGAGTGAGTTTGATCAGGAGAAAACTCTTTATCCTGAATCAGCAAAGTTTATGGATTTTCTGATGAAAAATAAGGGAGCACAAAAATGAATCGCATTTTAACGTTAGTTTTTGTGGCATTTGCTTTTGTGTTATCAGGATGTGCAGAGCCAGTCAAAACAGACTATACCGCCTTTAAAGCAAGTAAACCAAAAAGCATTTTAGTGCTGTTACCTAAAAATCAGACTCCAGAAGTAGAAGCTGCCCATAGTTTTTTATCTCAAGTGACTTATCCTTTGGCGGAAGCTGGCTATTATGTTTTTCCTGTCGCCGTTGTTGAAGAGACCTTTAAACAAAATGGTTTGTCAACGGGAAGCGATATCCAAGCGGTGAGTCCTAGTAAGTTACGTGAGATTTTTGGTGCGGATTCTGTGCTCTATTTGGATGTCACCCAATATGGTACTTCTTATCAAGTGATCGCCAGTGAGACGCGTGTCAGTGCCAGTGCTAAATTGGTTGATTTACGTAATGGTGCCTTACTGTGGAGTGGACATGCCAGTGCATCGAGTGCAGAAGGGGATACAGCATCGAATGGTTTGGTGGGCATGTTAGTTTCTGCAGTAGTGACTCAAATTGTTGATACTATTGCAGATAAAAGTCACGAAATTGCAGGAGTAGCAAGTGTGCGTTTACTCTCTGCTGGACATGCCAATGGGATCTTATATGGTCCTCGCTCTCCCCACTATGAAAAAGAGGGACAATAACAGTTTGTTATAGTGATTACTCTTTT
>NZ_CAWQOK010000120.1:0-1626 GCF_963896075.1 Proteus sp. G4415 | reverse complement strand
TTTTTATTATTAAATTGTTGATAAACTACTTCTTTGGGTTTAATAAAATTAAGGAATATCCTATTAGATAAAAACTCTTCTTTTTTATAAAGTTTTTTCCCTCCAATACTATTTATATAGTAGTCGCATTTATATATTTTGCATAATTCTATTAATTTATCTTTAGCATTTTTATCATTATTACGATTGTAATGTATTTTTGATGAGTAATTATATTTAAAATCAATATCTAAATACCTGAATATTTCAATTATTGATTTTGATGCAATGTTAGAAACATTTCTATTCTTATCTGTTAATATTTGTTCAATTACAGGATATACAGAAGAGAAGTAAGGTGCTTTAGAATATGATTGAGATATGGATAATAAAATTTTTCTGATATCTTCTTGAAAATAGAGCTCGTTGATTTTCTTAAAACTAGATGATTTTACTATTGGAATAGTAAATAATTGTGGACCATTTCTAGTTTGAATTCGATTTCTATTAATATATCCACCTTTAATATAATTTACATCATCATAAAATATAAATATATCACTATGATAAGCTAATTGATAATATCCTATATATGGAAATAAGTAAGGTTGCATAACAGCTAATATCATAATTTAAATCACCTTAATTTTATTTTCTTTATTATTTTTTTTATTTTTTCTCTATAGTGAAGAATATATAAAAATTTTCTATATTGATGCAGTTTTTGCTGATTTCGATTAATTTTTTTATGTAATAACCAAGATTTTTCTATGAGTTTTTTTGCTATATCCCATTTTTTTAATAAAAAACATTCGTTAGATCTTATTCTGTATAAGTCAGAAATAACAAAATTTATGTCATCTTTGTTTGCACCTAATTTTATTAATTTCAAAAGATGCTCTTCATGTGAAGTAAGTTCTTTTATTAATTTATTTTCATCAATGATTAGTCTCGAGGATGACCAAGATCCTAATGCATTGATACGATATACGCATGTGATATCAGGTAAGTATACAGCACCGTTACTTATACTACCTAATATTTGATAGTAATAATCTCCAACAGGTGCTTTTTCAAAATATTTCTTAAATTCTATTGCAACATTTCTTCTAAATAAAAGAGATGCTGTTGGCATATACGCTCCTCCTTGCCTGATAACTTCAGATAAGGAGGCAACGAAAATATTTTTATTACGAGCTATTATATTTTCTTTGCCATCTGGCTCTAACGTATATGCGGCACTGAAACAAATATCAATATCTTTTCTTTCTTCTAATATATCCACTTGCTTTTTAATTTTTTTATCATCAACCCAAAAATCATCACCTTCGCATAGAGCAATATAGTTACCAATAGAAAAAGAAAAAGCATTAATTGATGGTTTTAATCCTTGTGAATAAATATTTTTAGCAGGGATAATATGTTTTATTATTTTCGGATAATTATCTGCATATTTTTTTATTATGTCTGATGTAGAATCTGTAGAACAATCATCATGTATAATAAATTCATATCTATAAGGCGTATCTTGGCAGAGTACACCAAGTATTGTATCTTCTATATATTTTTCTTGGTTATATGTACAACATATCACACTTACGAAAACTTCTTCAGAATTCCATTTTTTTATTATTTCTTTTTCTGGCA
>NZ_CAWQOK010000119.1:0-28373 GCF_963896075.1 Proteus sp. G4415 | reverse complement strand
TTCAATACTCGTTGTTTCTACTCTTTCTTTTAATGCTTATGCAACATTAGAAAATACAGTGTCGATAGGGTATGCTAAATCTAAATTGAAAGTCGATGAAGATTTAATAAATGATAACCTTAAAGGTATTAACTTAAAATATAATCATGAAGTAGCTAATGATTGGGGCGTTATCAGTTCGTTTTCATATGCAAAAAATAAAAATGATGGTTATGATCATTGGGGATATGCAGGTACTTCAAAGATTAGCTACTATTCGTTAACGGCAGGTCCAAGTTACCGCCTTAACAATTATGTTAGTGCATATGGACTAATAGGTTTTGGCTATTTTCATGAAGACTTTCACTACTATGATGAAAGAGAAAAAGAAAATAAGATATCAATGGCTTATGGATTAGGCGTACAAGTAAACCCAATCACTAACTTAGCTATTGATGTTTCTTATGAGTACTCCAAACTATATGATATTGATTTTACTACTTGGGTAGTGGGTATCGGTTATCGTTTTTAATCAAAGGTGTCACACACGATAGTCAATATATTTTCTAAGGTCGCTTTTGCGACCTTTTTAGTCTTTATATAAGCCACTTTTAAACAAATTAAAATTGATAAGTTCGCCAGTGTAGTTAAACAGACAAATTGTGTGGTTATTAAGAAGTTAAGATTTCCAAATAATATGGTACATGGGTTGCAGGGGATCACGACTAATTAATACACGACCAAAAATATCATCAATATCGGCGTTTTCATCCGGTGCAAGACCGATAATCACTTCACTAAACCGGGCTGATGAAACAGGTAAACCGACAATAAATTGCCAATCATTCCCTAATGTAACAACTTCAGCCGCACCTCGTTCTTCAAATTGTAAATTAAAAAGCAGCTGATCGGCTACATCAAGATTATCAGCGGCTTGCGCTAAAAAGAGATCATAGGCTTGTTCTAAAGCTTCTTCTTCACTGATTAAGGTTGGTTGGTTCATGGTCATGCCTATAAATTATGTCAATATTGTCGCGCTATTTATATCGATAGTTAGCTGTTTTCGCTAACTATTTTATTGTTGATATAATTACTGAGCTGATTGTATCACTCTTTCTAGAGAAGTGGGCTAAAGAAATAACAAAGGCGTTCTAACACCCGATTCATAAATGGACGTTTTTCCCATTCATCAAGAGTAAGTTGTGTTGAACGGGCAATATAATCATATTGTACGATGCTAAGATCACTAGCAAAACATTCATCATCAATCACAACAGTTATTTCAAAATTAAGCCATAAACTACGCATATCAAGGTTAACCGAGCCAACCATACTCAGTTGACCATCAACCATTACACTTTTTGTATGTAATAGGCCATCTTCAAATTGAAAAACTTTTACACCCGCCTCAAGTATTTCAGTAAAAAAGGCTCGGCTTGCCCAACGTACCAGGAAAGAGTCATTACTTCGTGGCACAATAATACTGACATCAACACCACGCATAGCGGCGGTTGAAATGGCATGAGCCAGATCGTCACTTGGCACGAAGTAGGGGGTTGTCATGACTAATTCTTTTCTGGCTGAATAGATGGCCGTAATTAATGATTGTTGAATGAGTTCTTCAGGAAAGCCGGGACCTGAGGCAATCACCTGTGTAGTATGCCCATTTGCTTGTTCAAATGGCATAATATTGTTATCTGGTGGCGGTGGTAAGTGGCGTTCACCGGTTTCCATTTCCCAGTCGAAAGCATAAATAATACCCAGTGTCGTAGAAACAGGGCCTTCCATTCTGACCATAATATCAATCCACTGACCGACACCCGCATCTTGTTTAAAATAGCGTGGATCGACCATATTCATACTGCCGGTATAGGAAATGTAGTTATCAATTAATACTATTTTACGATGCTGACGTAAGTCCATACGACGCAAGAAGAAACGGAACAGATTGACTTGTAATGACTCGACAAATTCAATGCCGGCGGCTCGCATTCTTGCAGGGCCATTGGTGCGAAAGAAACTACGGCTTCCTGCAGAATCCACCATAATGCGACATTTTACACCACGTTTAGCCGCTTGAATAAGGGCTTCAGTGACTTCCTCTACCAATCCTCCGGATTGCCAGATATAAAACACCATTTCAATATTATCGCGCGCATTATTAATATCACGCGTGATGGCATTTAATGAGTCTTCGCAAGTTGTTAGTAGCTGGATCTTATTACCTTTTACACCATTAATACCTTGGCGTTTAGCGGTTAACTGAAAAATGGGCTCCGCAACATCACTATAGTGTTTAGCGAAAATATGTTTACATTTTTTTAATTCTTCAAGCCATGCAACTACGGAAGGCCACATCTGCCTAGCATGTTCGACACGGCGTTTACCAAGATGAAGTTCACCAAAGGCAAAATAGGCGATAACACCGACTAAAGGAAGGATATAAATAATCAGTAGCCATGTCATCGTTGAGGTGACAGGTCGTCGATGCATTAGGACACGAAATGTGACCCCTGCGATCAATAGCCAATAGAAGAAAAAAGTTAGCCAACTTAATACAGTATAAAATGTTGTCATAGTAAAGCTATTTTCCGTTGAAAAAGAATCGCATGAATAGGTCGGAGGCAATTTACTAACAATAGTTCATTATTTCTATTATTTGCCAAATGTTGTTATTAAATCAGGATTATTTTCTCTGTCAAATCTCTCTGGTAAGAGATAAACATCAAATAAGTCGCTAGATACTTATTTTGATACATTTTATTTTTGAGAGAAAGGTATAAAGCATAAATAAAAAATAAGGCAAATTATCAATCCCCCCTTGGATCATAAAATGAACGTCCTATAATACACCACTTATTTGAAAAAATAGGTATTGATTGCAATGAGACATAGCAGGAATGAAGTGGCACGTTGGCGAATGATGAGACAAGCGTTACGTCGCCGTCGCCGTTGGTTAGAGGGTCAATCACGCCGTAACTTACGTATTTACCAAATGCGTAAGCTTGATACTTCTAGAAAACATAGAGCGCTGTTGTTCGTGCAATACACCGAACTAAATTGATCTTTAGCTTTTTTAGTTGTTATAGCAATCATTTTGATAAACGTTATTGAATATGATTGCTATTTGCATTTAAACTAGAGGCATTATTTTTTGTTTAGGTGAAATAAGATCAGTTATGCGCTTTAAGCTTTGGGTATTTATATCACTGTGTTTGCATGCCTCGCTTGTTGCGGCTGCCATACTGTATGTTGTAGAAGATAAGCCAATTGCACCAGAACCTATCTCTATACAGATGCTAGCCTTTGCTGCAGATGAGCCGGTAGGAGAGCCTGAGCCTGTAGTTGAAGAGGTGACGCCTCCGGAGCCTGAGCCTGTTGTCGAGCCAGAACCTGAGCCAGAACCAGAACCGATCCCAGATGTAAAACCGGTGATTGAAAAACCGATAGAGAAGAAGCCCGAACCCAAACCAAAACCTAAGCCAAAACCGGTGGAAAAACCAAAGCCACCTGTCGAACGGCCACAGCAACAGCCATTGGCGCTGAACAAGGGAAATGAGATGAAGAATCTTAACCCCAATGCTACACCGAGTAATAAAGGTGAGGAAAAGCCTGTTGCGACAACTAGCCAAGGGGAAGGAAAAGTACCTAATGTGCTTCGCCAAGGGTTACCTATCTATCCTCCTCGTGCCAAGGCAGTGGGTATTGAGGGTTCAATAAAAGTACGCTTTGATATCGATGCCGATGGACGGGTAGATAATGTAGAAATTCTCTCTGCTAACCCCAAAAATGTCTTTGAACGCGAAGTGAGAAAAGCAATGCGTCAATGGCGTTATGAGAAAATCCCTTATAAAGGTAAAGTGGTTATCATTGATTTTAATATAGATGGTGTTTCTGCAAGTTAATAAGAAGCCATTGATTGATAAAGCTTCACATCACTCAATGATAAAAAAGGCACTTTTGATAAGTGCCTTTTTTGTTGGTTTTATTGAGCTTAAAAAGGTTATTCCATGGTACTTGCTAAGGTAAAATTGGTTTTACCTTCAGGTAGGCGACGAGCGCTATTATTCTCATCGACTGCTACATAAGTAAACACGGCTTCAGTGGCACGATACCGTTGACCTACCGGCTCGGTTGCTACTTTTTTAACCCACACTTCAATATTAACAGTAATTGAAGAGTTACCGGTTTTTAAACAACGAGCATAACAGCAAACGACGTCGCCAACGGCAACAGGTTTTAGAAAGGTAATGCCTGTTACACTTACAGTAACAACGCGACCTAAGGCAATTTCTTTCGCTAAAATGGCACCACCAATGTCCATTTGAGACATTATCCAGCCACCGAAAATATCACCATTGGCGTTAGTATCAGCTGGCATGGCAAGCGTACGTAATACTAGCTCACCATTAGGCAAAGATTGTTGTTCAGTCATGGGGAAATACTATCTATCAATGTTAAAACTAAGGAGACTCCCTTGAGGCAGTCTCCCGATAAAATAGAGGTCATTATTCAGATTTAGATGTCACATCTTTATGTAATACTTTAGATGTTGATGTTGTTCCGTTATCTGATGTTTCAGATGTATGACTTTCTGTTGATTCCTCTTTCGTCTCTTCTTCGGGTAACCGGTTGTTCCAGATATACACAACACTAATCACAGTAAAGATTAAGGTTAATATTGTTAACCCAAAGACTTTAAAGTTTACCCAAGTTTCTTGAGATAAAGAAAATGCGACATAAAGATTACCCAGCGCACAAGCTAAAAAGAACAGAACCCAAGCGATATTGAGTTTTTTCCAATTAGTCGCTGGCATCGCTAATTCTTTACCTAGCATTCTTTCCATTAATGTTTTCGGCGTAAAGAGTTGCATCGCAATAAGCACTAGCGCAAAAATGGCGTAGATTGCGGTGACTTTCCATTTAATAAAGACATCTGAATGGAAAGCGATAGTCAATGTACCAAATATCGTTACAACGATTGCGGTGATCAGTGGTGCTTTTTCGACTTTATGGAAAATAAGCCATGTTAAACCGACTGAGATCCATGTTGCTACAATTAATGCGCCAGAAGCATAGAAAATATCTTGCCATTTATAAAAGATAAAAAACACTAATAGTGGAGCGAAATCAAGTAATTGCTTAAGCCAGCCGTTTTTCATAACCGATAGAAACCTATTGTCGTTAAATTTATAAACTAGGTTATTCTAATGCAAAGCGACATGAAAAGGGTAAACAATTGCATATCTTTAATAAGATCAGGCTTATTTATCACAATATGGCGGTTTTATATTAGATTAACTCATTGAATATAAGGTTTAATTTAATCTTGTGTCATTTAAAGATAAAGTATTGATTATGGTAGGAGATTAAAACATCACTCTAGTATATGATTCATTGAGCCATTATCTCTTCACGCGACTTTTTGATGAATGCGCGAAAAAGTAATTCAGATAAGAGGAAATCAATGAACGGAAAAAGAATAATAAAATGGATGCCTGGATTAGGCTTATTGTTTAATTATCAGCGTGAATATCTTGGATATGATATTAAAGCAGGGCTTTCTGTTGCTGCGGTTGCATTGCCTGTTGCTATCGCTTATACCGAATTACTTGGTATCAATGCCATTGTGGGATTATACGCCTGTATCTTACCCATGATCATGTATGCTTTATTTGGCACATCACGCCAATTAATTACTGGCCCTGATGCTGCCACTTGTGCCGTGATAGCCGCAGTTGTCATCCCTCTTTCTGCGGGGGATGAAAATACCCGTTGGCAACTGGCCATTATAATGACTGCAATGACCGGTTTTTGGTGCATTCTTGCGAGTCATTTTCGCTTTGGCGCATTTACGGACTTTCTCTCTAGACCTATATTACAAGGTCTATTAAATGGCGTTGCCATCACTATCATGGTGGGGCAATTGAGTAAAGTATTTGGTTTTACCACCTCCCCAGAATATTTAATTGAAAAATTACTTGAAGTACCTTTTCGATTAAAAGAAGCACATTGGCCAACACTGTTGATGTCGGCGCTAACCTTAGCATTACTATTAGGTATTCGTCATTTTAGACAACGTTGGCCCGCTCCGTTAATTGCTATGGTGGTGATGACCTATTTAAGTTGGCAATTTGATTTAGTCAATTATGGGATTGCTATTGTTGATAAAGAAGCAGACAACGGTGATCTCTTTTTACCCATCGTTTCAATGAGTGGCTTTCATCTTGGGTCACTTCGTGAATTAATTGTTCCTTCCATTAACCTTGCGGTGATTAGTTTTGTTAGCTTTATGATGACGGCAAGAAGTTTTGCTAGCAAAAATGGTTATGATGTTGATGCCGACCAAGAATTAAAGGCATTAGGCATTGCTAATATCGCATCGGCACTTTCGCAAGGATTTGCAGTAAGTGCCGCCAGTAGCCGTACTGCGGTGAATGATTCTGTTGGCGGTAAAACACAATTGGTCTCTATTGTGGCGGCGTTAGTCATTTTAGTTGTGTTGCTTTTTATGACCGACTTTATTGCCTACATTCCGTTATCTTCTTTAGGCGTTGTGCTGATTGTTTCCTCTTGGTCATTGCTAAGTATTCGTCATATTTGGTCTTATCGTAAACGAAATCGACAAGCTTTTACCTTAGCAACGTTTACTTTATTAGCGGTGTTGTTAGCGGGATTGATTAACGGCATTGGTTTTGCTGTGTTACTTGGGTTATTGCAATTTTTACGTATTGTATTCCGCCCAAGTGATCAGTTATTAGGTGTTGATGAACAAGGAATGATCCACTCAATCAACCAAGGTAACGGCATTGAATCGATATCAGGATTGATGATGTATCGTTTTAATTCCCCCTTAACCTATTTCAATGTTGGCTATTTTAAAAAGCGGGTACTACAGCTAGTGGACAGCGCGCCACAACGTCCTGCATGGTTAGCGGTTGATGCTACCGTAAGTTTTACTTATGACGATGTGAGTGTTTTTGCTGTTATTGATGAGCTAATTAGAGAGCTTAGGATCAAAGGCGTTAAATTGGTATTGGCTGGGCGCAGAACAGAATTAAATCGTTGGATTGCACGTAACAAGATCACTATCAATGATGATGATTTAATTATTGCCCCCGATCTCTATTTTGTTATTCGTTTATATCAAAGTCGACAACAAATAAAAGAAAAACACAAACAGCAACAACAAGTGCCGTTTGCTGAAGATAACCAAGCCACTTTCATCAAGGATACGGAAACGAGGGGATAGAATGAATAACATGGGGTTTAGTGGCTGGATAGGTGTGTAAGGTTAATTGATTATTTTTAAATGATTATGTTAATAACAATGCCGTGCTAATCTATTAATCACATTAGCACGGCATTGTTTGCTGCGAGGGGGTTACTTGGTGATATATTTATTTTCAGTCAGCATAAACAGACGGAATAGATAAATAATCATCCATGCAGACGTAATATTCTTTAAAAAATAATATAAAAATTTGTGGATCATGTTAGGCAATTCACCCGTAATATTGCTTAAGAAGCCAATCCCAAATTGTAATAAAATCCAAATTCCTAAGGCAGGGATTAGCGCCCCTGATTCACCAAAGCCCATTTTCCAGCCTAGACGTATTGCGCTACCAATAGATTGTTGGCGTACCAGTACGACTGGCGCTAGTGCAAATCCCACTAATAAAATGATACCAGGGATAATCAACATAAAGCCTGCACTAATTAAAATAGAGCAGAGCAAAATTAGCAGAAACATCTTCGGTAAACGGGGTAAGCTGGCATTAAACGTTTGGTTCAATGTCACGTTATGACCGGCAGAAAGTGCCATTGCCAACATTAAAATCACTAAAACCAGAATACTTTGCTGAAAAAGCTCAAAAACATAGACCAGTAAGACCTTTTGAAATACCCCAATAACACTGTTATTCATCGCTTCTAATTCAGCGGGTGAGACATCAGCGAATCTGGTTTTTTGAAAATTAATAATAAAGTCATTAATTATTTGTGATTCTTGTGCATTAGGGCCAACCAATAGATATATGACAGATAAAATGAGGGCCAAAACTGCAGATAGCGTGATAATGCTACGTTGTTCATTTTTATAAAAGTTAAGACTATCACGGTAGATTGTGCGTGCCGGGGTAGGCATGAAACTGCTCCTATACAAATAGACTAAGTCAATGGGACATATTGTACCTTTTAAGACAACAAAAAGGGATCATTTCTGTTATTTCTATAGCTATTGTTATTGAAAGGTTTTTTTCATTCGTTTGGCGAATGAAAATTAAATAATCAAATTAGATGAAACATTAAATTAACAATTAAATAACGATATTGTCAAATA
This sequence comes from Proteus sp. G4415, assembly GCF_963896075.1. Classification (NCBI taxonomy): domain Bacteria; kingdom Pseudomonadati; phylum Pseudomonadota; class Gammaproteobacteria; order Enterobacterales; family Morganellaceae; genus Proteus; species Proteus sp. G4415. The sequence continues at coordinate 20,053 of NZ_CAWQOK010000119.1, read as the reverse complement.
TCATCTTTTAATGAGGTTCTTTTATTTAATGATTCTTAAAAACAATAAATTTAATTATAAGAAAATATTGTATTAATGCTAAATTTGATGTGGATCAATTATAAATAATCAGCATCATAAATAATAAAGAGAGGAATAACACTTTCTGCAAAAATAATTCCAAAGTTGTGATCGGCATTAGATCATAATTACTTATTAATGGGTATATTTTAGCGGAGATTTTACTTATTACAGGAATGGGTTAAATAATGAAAAAACTTTCTGCGCTTATTCTAGCGGCTGCAACACTTGCACCGTCTATTTCTTTTGCTCATCAAGCGGGTGATTTTTTATTCCGTGCGGGTACTGCAACAGTTCGTCCTAATACAGGTTCAGATACTATATTAGGTGGGCATTTTGATGCTAATAACAACACTCAATTAGGTTTAACCTTTGGTTATATGGTAACTGATAATATTGGGGTTGAGTTATTAGCAGCAACACCTTTTGAGCATAAAGTTTCTTTAACTGGTGTGGGCGAAATTGCTAAAGTTAAACATTTACCGCCAACATTAATGGCACAGTATTACTTTGGTGGTGCTGAAGATAAATTACGCCCTTATTTAGGTGCTGGTCTAAACTTTACGACTTTCTTTGATGAAAAATTCAATAATAATCCAGCGGTAGGCAAACTTGGATTAAATGATCTTGATCTTAAAAACTCTTGGGGCTTCGCAGCACAAGCAGGTTTAGACTATAACCTAGATAAAAACTGGATGCTGAACGCTTCTGTTTGGTGGATGAATATCGAAACCGATGTCAAATTTAAAGATGGCGATGGAAAACACTATAAAGTGGATACTCGCTTAGACCCATTTGTGTTTATGTTCGGTGTTGGTTATCGTTTCTAATTATTCTTGCAATAACAGAATATGCTATTAAGTATCAGCGGGGCAGTGGCTCCGCTTTTTTTTTATCTGTGTTAATCATAATTGCTTATCTACAGTGATCGTGTTTAGACTAAAAAATTTTATTACCTCTATTATGTGTATTAAGGCTTAGCTGATTATAACTAAAATAATAGAGGTATATTTTAATAGTGTATTAAAAATGCATCTTTATATTTTTTATTAGTTAAAAAAATAATCACTATTCTCGATGAGCATTTAATTGTCTCGCATAAATGGGAATTTATAGATGTATTTTATTTACATGTTTTATCTCCCCATGATATTGCCTAATAATAATTAAAAAAATAGCGCCTAAATCGGCCAAAAATATTATTACTGATATTGAATAGTACTATTAAGAAAATGATGGTCGCATCAAATTTAAGTGAAAGTCACCAGCGTGGTGAAAATAACATCGAAAAAAGATAAGTATAACTTTAGTTTTAACGGTTTTTTTTGGGGTATTTTACCCGTAAAAAAGAAACGGCTAATTTTAGTAAAACAGAGAATTTGTCAAAAATTGATCTTCATACCAAAGAGTGTGGATTGCTTTAGATGAGACAAGAAAAAAACCACCGAAGTGGCTTTTTTCTTACTGACTTATAAAAAATAGCTTAACGGATAACCATTGAGTTAATGACACCTTTAACGCCAGTGACTTTACGTGCGGTTTCTATGGCGCGATTTGCATCAGCCTGTGAAGAGACAAAACCACTTAACTGAACTTTACCTTTAAATGTCTCAACGCTAATTTGTGTTGAGTTTAGGTTTTTCTCACCAATTAAAGCTGTTTTTACTTTAGTGGTGATCACCGAGTCATCAAAATATCCCCCAGTGCCTTCTGATGTTGCCGTTGGAGAGCATGCAGATAAAGTCATGGCCATAAGTAATGCCGCTAATACGGTAGAAATTTTTGCCCATAGTTTCATTATCAAACTCCTTATAATGACATTATTGATTGAGTACTACTGAATAGAAAACCTAAAGCTGTATACCCTATATAAAGTATGTGCAAGAAATGACAGATTGCCAACTGACTGAGCAAAAATAGTTTTATGCTTGTTCAGGCGAATCAAGCATTACTCGCGCTACGAATAGAGGCTGATGGGGAAGTTATGGTCGATTGTTAATGATTAAATTAGGAAAAATCTGCTTAGGAAAAAGTTTTCTCTAAGCAGACGGCGATAATAATTTTAGACTTAAACGCTTATTGTTGCGGCTTTCATTTGTTGCACAAACTGCGTCAACATTTTTAACATCACATCAGGTTGATGTAGGTTATTTTCAATAATTTGTACAACGGCTGAGCCTGAGATAGCGCCAAATGCACCATTACTAATGGCCTGTGAAACTTGTTGTGGCTCAGAAATCCCAAAACCTTGTAATGCAGGTGGTGCATTATAAGCTTTAAGTTTACTGGTTAAATGAGTGAGTGACTGTTCTGCTCGTTTATCTGTCCCCGTAACACCGGCTCTTGATAATAGATAAGTATATCCCTCTGCGCTGGTGGCTAACTCTTGTAATAACTCATCATCTGCATTGGGCGGGCAAATAAAAATCGGGGCAATATTCGCGCTTAATGCCGCTTCTCGAAATTGTTTTGCTTCACGCAAGGGAACATCACCAATCAGTACTGAATCAACACCCGCTTGTTGGCATTTATGGTAAAAATTATCAACGCCATTGCTAAAAACAAGATTTGCATACACCAATAGTCCAATCGGAATAGTGGGATGTTTTTGGCGGATCTGGCTTAATAACTCAAAACATAGGGTTGGGGTGACATTAGCATTTAATGCTCGTAAGTTTGCCCCTTGAATAGTAGGGCCATCAGCCAGTGGATCAGAAAATGGAATGCCTATCTCTAACGCATCTGCACCCCCTTCAATTAATGCGTCAATAATTTTTAACGACAGTTCAGCATCGGGATCACCTAAAGTGACAAAGGGAACAAACGCGCCTTGTTGTTTTTGTGCTAATGCTTCAAAGCATAATTGGTAACGGCTCATTAAATTTCTCCTCGTGCAGCTAAAATATCGTTAACAGTAAAAATATCTTTGTCACCTCGTCCGGATAAATTGACAATTAAGAGTTGTTCTTTATCTGGATTTTGGGCAATCAGTTTCAACGCATAGGCCAGTGCATGTGACGATTCTAATGCGGGGATGATCCCTTCACGGCGTGATAGCGTTTTAAAAGCCTCAATGGCTTCATCATCTGTTACAGAAACATAATCGGCACGGCCAATGCTGTTTAAATGCGCATGTTGCGGGCCTACGGATGGGAAATCTAATCCTGCAGAAATAGAATAGGACTCTTCAATTTGGCCTTCTTCGGTTTGCATAATCGGTGATTTCATACCGAAATAAATGCCTAACTTGCCATGTTTTAATGGTGCTCCGTGCTCTCCTGTTTCGATCCCTTTTCCTGCCGGCTCAACACCAATTAATTGTACTGAGGTTTCTGGTATAAATGAGGCGAATAAGCCAATGGCGTTAGAGCCACCGCCAATACAGGCGATAACGGCATCAGGGAGACGACCTTCACGGGCTAAAATTTGCGCCTTAGCTTCATCCCCAATCATGCGCTGGAATTCGCGAACAATAGTGGGATAAGGATGCGGGCCTGCCGCAGTGCCTAATAAGTAGTGAGCACGCTCGTAGCAACCAGACCAGTCACGTAACGCTTCATTACACGCATCTTTTAATGTTGATGAACCACTATGCACCGGAATAACTTCGGCACCCATTAAACGCATACGAAATACATTGGGTGATTGACGTTCAACATCTTTTGCCCCCATATAAATACGGCACTTCATATTTAACAGAGCACAAGCTAACGCAGTGGCAACACCATGTTGCCCAGCGCCCGTTTCTGCAATAATCTCTGTTTTTCCCATCCGTTTTGCTAGCAGTGCTTGGCCTAATACTTGGTTTGTTTTATGAGCACCGCCATGCAATAAATCTTCACGTTTTAGATATAAACGGGTACGAGTACCTTGGGTCAAATTGCGACAGAGTGTCAGTGCCGTTGGTCTACCTGCATAATTTTTGAGTAGATCTTGAAACTCTTGCTGAAATGACGGATCGTTTTGTGCGTCAATAAAGGCTTGTTCAAGTTGATCTAATGCAGGGATCAATATTTCTGGTACATATTGACCACCAAACTCACCAAAGTAGGGATTAAGTTTTCTCATTGTGATGTTGTCCTTGTCAGAAATTTTGTGAAAATTTGCTTTGTTGTAATTGTGTAAAGACTTGCGATAGACGTTGTGGATCTTTGATACCTGCTGAAGATTCCACCCCTGAATTAAAATCAAGTCCTAAGCAACCGGTGTTTAGAGCGTCTAAACAGTTATCACTGTTTAGGCCACCTGCAAGTAATGCTTTATGGCGTAAAGTAGGCGGAATAGTTTGCCAATCAAAGGTTCTGCCTGTACCACCCGTACCATTATCTAATACATATTTGTTAACTTGCGCAATGTGCTGAATATCATGGTGATAAGCCATATTAAGCGCTTGCCAAATTTCGCATTGTGGAGCGATTTTTTCCCTTAGTTGGGCAATAAATTGTGCATCTTCAGCGCCATGTAACTGAACCGCAGATAAATTAAGTTGTTTAGCATAGTCACAAATAAGCTCAATAGATTGGTTTTGAAAAACGCCCACAAAAGCTAATGGCGCTTGTGTTATCAATAATTGCGCTTGTGACAGTGTCACTCTTCGTGGTGATTTCTCAGCAAAAATTAATCCTCCATAATAGGCACCCGCTTGATAGGCTGCTTTAACATCTTGTGTGCGGGTTAAGCCGCACACTTTATGCTTTCCCAAAATAAGTGCTCTTACCGCTTGGGCAATATTCTCTTGTGACATCAAGGCACTACCCACTAAAAAGCCATTAGCATATTGACTTAGTGTTTTAACTTGTTGATGGGTATGAATTCCAGATTCGCTGATAACAATAGCCTCTTGCGGTAAACCTTGGCTAAGTTGTTCGGTACGGGATAAATCAATAGAGAGATCACGTAAATTACGATTATTAATCCCGATCACTTTTGCTTTAAGCTCAATGGCTCGCTGACGCTCTTCTTCGGTGCTCACTTCTGTTAATACTCCCATATTTAATTGGTGAGCAACGGCACTAAGCGCACGATACTGTTCATCATTAAGAACAGAAAGCATTAATAAAATGGCATCAGCTTGGTAAAAACGAGCTAAATAAATTTGGTATTCATCGATAATAAAATCTTTACATAAAACAGGTTGATGAACGGCATCACTAACTTGACGTAAATAATCAAAACTGCCTTGAAAATATTTTTCATCAGTCAGTACCGAAATAGCGGCTGCATAGGGTTGATAAATTTTCGCAATGGCAACGGGATCAAAATCAGAGCGAATAATCCCTTTTGAGGGCGATGCTTTTTTACACTCTAAAATAAACACTGGGTGTGATCGCGTTAATGCTTGATAAAATGAGCGTGTCGATGGCGCAATCTTATCTATAAAGGTTGATAAAGGTTGCTGTGCTTTACGTGCAACTAAATATTCGGCTTTATCTTTAACAATGGCATTTAATACAGTCATTATTTTTATCCTCTTGCGGCTAGCGCATTAACGCGATTAATGGTTTTACCGCTATAGATTGCGTGCATAGCAACTTCGGTATTAGCTTTCAAATCTTCTTGTCCGTGTAAACGCATTAATAAGGCGACATTGGCAGCGACGGATTCAGTGTGTGCGCGTTTACCTTGTCCTTGCAGTAAATTAGCCAATAATTGGCGATTAACCTCAGGTGTACCGCCTTCAAGATCACTTATCGCACAAGGACGCAGACCAAAATCACTTGGGGTTAATTGATAACGAGTGATTTCCCCATTGTGTAATTCAGCCACTTGTGTGGGAGCATGTAATGACACTTCATCCATTCCACCACTATGGACCACTGCCGCACGTTTGTAGCCCAAGACATTTAAGGTATCTGCAATAGGCATTAATAATTCAGGACTATAAACACCAATTAATGCTAAAGGCGGACGCGCTGGATTAATTAATGGGCCTAACACATTAAAGAGCGTGCGTGTTCTTAGCTGTTGGCGCACAGGGGCGGCAAAGCGAAAACCACTGTGATAAAGCGGCGCAAATAAAAAGCATAGTCCAATTTCATCTAACAATTGGCGGGCATCGTTGGCACTTTTATCTAGCGGAATACCAAATGCCGCTAATAAATCTGATGATCCTGAGCGACTAGACACGCTACGATTACCATGTTTAGCCACTTTTAGACCAATTTCTGCCGCGACAAACGCACTGGCTGTTGAAATATTGATGCTATTGGCTCCATCGCCGCCAGTACCCACAATATCGCAAAACAGATAATCTGGGCGTGGAAAAGGAGAGGCATTATCCAATAGGGCACGAGCCGCTCCGGCAATCTCTTGAGGGTGCTCACCACGCATTTTCATACTAATCAATACGGCTGCTAACTGTGATTCTGTTAATTCACCACGAATAATCGCACTAAACAGTGTTTGGCTCTCTTCTAAGCTTAATTGTTGTCCTGCAAATAATTTATTGAAGATAGTATCCATATTATGCGTCTCCTCTTGGTGCTTGTGCCCATGCAATGGTTTGTTGTAAAAGTTGTGCGCCTTTAGTGGTTAAAATTGATTCTGGATGAAACTGAAAACCACAAGTTCGATGTTGGCGATGGCGCACGGCCATCACGGTGTTATCACACCACGCATTGACGATAAGTTGCTCAGGTACAATTTCGCCAGAGAGTGAATGATAACGAGCGACGGGCAGAGGATTTGGCAGATGTTCAAACATCGCCTGCCCATCATGGGTGGCGAGCGTAGCTTTACCGTGTAAAATTTCCCCACAAGAAGAGACTTTACCGCCATAAGCTTCAATAATGGCTTGATGCCCTAAACAGATACCAATAATAGGCAATTTACCTAACATGCGATTAAGTAGCTCAGGCATACAACCCGCTTGTGATGGTGTACCAGGGCCGGGAGACAACATAAGAATAGGGTTATCTAACAGGTTTAATTGTTTTTCGATAAAAGAAGCACTGACATCATTGCGATAGATGATCACTTGATGATGTTGACTGCGTAAAAGGTCGACTAAGTTATAAGTAAAAGAGTCGATATTATCGAGTAGTAAGAGCGTCGCCATTAGCAAGCCTCCTGCATATGCGTTTCAGCATGCGCCTGTAAAATGGCATTGATAACCGCTTGTGATTTATTGCGAGTTTCTTCTGCCTCCATTTTGGGATCAGAATCGAGCACAATACCAGCGCCCACTTGAATAGTTGCAATATCTTTTTCTACATAAGCAGAACGAATAACTATGCAAGTATCAAAATCACCGTTACCAGTAAAGTAGCCAATTGCACCGCCATAACTGCCTCGTTTGGTTTTTTCATATTGTGCAATCAGTTGCATAGCACTGACCTTCGGTGCTCCTGAGAGTGTCCCCATATTCATACAGGCTTGATAGGCATGAAAAATATCTAAGTCATGACGTAATGTTCCTACCACTCTTGATACTAAGTGCATAACAAAAGCGTAGCGATCTACTTTGGTTAATTCAGCGACATAACGGCTTCCAGCTTGGCAGATACGCGCTAAATCGTTGCGTGCTAAATCAACCAACATAAGGTGTTCTGATAACTCTTTGGTATCTGTGCGCATTTCAAGCTCAATGCGGCTATCTAAATCAGCATTGATTGAGCCGTCGGCATTGCGACCTCTTGGGCGTGTACCTGCGATAGGATAAATTTCAATTTGGCGATCACTTGCTTGATATTTCAACGCACTTTCAGGTGACGCACCAAAAACGGTAAATAACGCATCTTGCATATAAAACAAATAGGGACTGGGGTTTTTTTGTTTCAAAACTTGATAGGCAGCCAGTGGTGAAGGGCAGTTAATTTGAAAACGACGTGATGGAACAACTTGGAAAATATCGCCACGACGAATATAGGTTTTCATCGCTTCAACAATAGCACCATACTCTTCGTCATTCATATTGCTACTTACAACCGCTTGCTGAGGTGTTAATGGTTGACGTTGTGGTTGTTTTAAAGGTTGCTGTGCGAGTGCAACTAATTGTGCCTGACGGTTATCAAGACGCTGACACTCTTGTGGATTATCCGTAAAGGCAACGGAAATTAATTGGCTATGATGATGTTGATGGTCGATCACAATTAACTGTTCAGCTAAATAAAAACAGTAGTCAGGGCAAGAAAAAACCGCTTCTAAATCAGGTAAGGATTCAAATCCGTTCACTAAATCATAGGCAAATAACCCTCCCACAAAAATAGCATTGGCTTCTTTTGCAGCGCTATTTGCTAGGAAAAAACGTAAAACATCAAATACGCTAGCCGCTTTTAACTTGTTCTCTTCATCTTGAGGGAAAGATGATGATGCAAAAGTAAATACACATTGTTCCGCTCGCTCTACGGAGAGTGTGCTTTTTTCTTTTAGTGCGTTTTTTAATAACGCTAAGATATGTTGGCCGTTGAGACTTAACGCATCGACAGTCACTTGATTTTTGTTTGCACTAATACGTAATGCACTATCAACGATTAACAAACTTTTTAAATTGGCTTTGGTATCAATTTGTGCGGATTCTAACAATAAGGTGTGATGACGATGTTCACACAACGTATTGAAAAGTAACGCCGGCTCGCTGTGATAAGGCAATGCCGTTACCTTAGTTGTTAATGGGAATGCAAGTGAAGTGTTCATTATTATCGCTCTATTTTCTTTTTTCTGGTGCTGATAAGCACAAAATTGGCATATAAAAAAACCCGCGGTAGGCGGGTTTTAGATATCACTGATGCTAAGCAGGAGATCAAACCGCCCATAAAAGAGTTTTGCGCCACCACAGAGCAATAAGACGTTGATTGATATTCATAAGATCTCCTTACAGCGGATGATAAGTTTATATTTAATAGACTAGCTCATGTTGTGTACTAGTAAACTGGATTATATTAGGTTCGTCAAGTACTTTATGGCATACTCTTAAAAATTCGTTGTATCACTGAGGATAAACAGGGAGAAGGAATGACTGAATTGCTATCTGATTTACGCGTGATTTATGATCTGCATAGCCATACTACTGCATCAGATGGCGAGCTCTCACCTGATGAATTAATCGATAGAGCCATTGAAAAACAAATTACGGTATTAGCGATAACCGATCACGATACTACTGCTGCTATCCAACCTGCCAAAAATTATATTGCAGAAAAAAGTTTACCTTTAACTTTGATATCAGGTGTCGAGATATCGACTTTGTGGGAGAATATAGAAATCCATATTGTTGGATTACAGATTGATATCGAACACCAAGCTATGACGACATGCCTAGCAAAACAGAGTCAATGCCGTGAAACTCGCGCTAAAATGATCGGCGAACGTTTAGCTAAAGCGGGTATTGCTGGGGCATGGGAAGGGGCAAGTGCCCTAGCGAAAGGCGGGCAAGTGACACGAGGACACTTTGCGCGTTTTTTGGTTAATGAAGGGCATGTGGCATCGGTCAATAAAGTATTTAAACGCTATTTAGCAAAAGGAAAAACAGGTTATGTACCGCCACAATGGTGCTCAATTGGTGACGCTGTCACGGCTATTCATCAAGCAGGCGGAGTTGCGGTATTGGCACATCCTGGTCGCTATGGTCTATCCTCTAAATGGTTAAAGCGATTAGTGCTTTATTTTAAACAACAAGGTGGTGATGCTATAGAAGTGGCACAATGCCAACAACCACCACAAGAGCGAGAACAACACGCAGCTTTAGCACAAGCTTATGATCTTAAAGCTTCGTTAGGTTCTGATTTTCATCGCCCTTGCTCGTGGATAGAGCTAGGACGTAATTTATGGTTACCCGCTAATGTTGAACCTGTATGGACATTATGGCAGGGATAACATCAAAAAGTCGTTGAGGGATATATGAGCCAACTTTTTTACATTCACCCTGATAATCCGCAGGCTCGTTTAATTGAACAAAGTGCGGATGTTTTACGCAAAGGCGGAGTGGTAATTTATCCAACAGATTCAGGCTATGCGATAGGTTGTTGTTTGGATAATAAAGATGCGATGACGCGTATTTGTCGAATTCGCCAACTCGATAAACATCATAATTTCACTCTAATGTGTCGAGATTTATCAGAAATTGCCACTTATGCCTATGTTGATAATGTTGTTTTCCGTTTAATTAAAAATAATACGCCTGGTAACTACACCTTTATTTTAAAAGCCACCAAAGATGTACCTAAGCGTTTAATGAATGATAAACGTAAAACAATTGGTTTACGTGTACCTTCTAATCCTATTGCGCTGGCATTATTAGAAAATATCGGTGAGCCATTAATGTCTACCAGCTTAATATTACCGGGTAATGATTTTGCAGAGTCAGATCCGGAAGAGATTAATGACTTATTGGGTAAACAGGTTGATTTAGTGATCCACGGCGGTTACTTGGGGCAAAAGCCAACCACGGTGATTGATTTAACAGAAGATAGCCCCGTTATTGTCCGTGAAGGAATGGGCGATATTACGCCTTTTCAATAACCTTTTAAATTTGGTAAATGCATCATAGGGGACTTATTATAGTGAGATAAAAGGTGAAGAGATTTATTGCTTGTGTTAAATTTACGCACTGCGATAAAGCCATTGGGCGCATCTTGTGGTTAGTGACATCAAGAAAGCTGTTTTTGAAGTAAACGGCATAGTAACGATGGAAGCCTAAGGCGCTATTTTATCGACACGATTTTATTTGTCATGCTCATTTTATTGTCACTTTGGCATGGCTTATCCCTGAATCAATAGACCTGTGTTTGTTAAACAGTTTAATAAACATGGGTTATTTTTTACCTGATTGATTTTAAAACTAATTTATTTTATGACGCCTGTGAAGGCGACACATGAGGTTGTTTCATGAGCGATAAATCGCAACGTACTGAAAAATTACAAAAAATTCTTGCTCGTTCTGGTCATGGTTCTCGACGTGAGATTGAAGGCTATCTTCAAGAAGGCCGTATCAGTATTGATGGCGTGAAGGCAAAATTAGGCGATCGTATTGATGCCAATTCTACAGCCAAAATCCGTTTAGATGGTCGTATATTAAGTATTCGCGAAGCACAAAAAGATGTTTGTCGAGTGTTAGCTTATTACAAGCCAGAAGGTGAGCTATGTACACGTAGTGATCCACAGGGCAGACCGACCGTATTCCAACGTCTTCCGCGTTTAAATAGTGCGCGTTGGATAGCCGTTGGTCGTCTTGATGTTAACACCAGTGGTTTATTACTCTTTACCACTGATGGTGAGTTAGCCAATCGCTTAATGCACCCAAGTCGTGAAGTTGAGCGTGAATATGCGGTACGTGTTTTTGGTGAAATTGATGATGCAAAAATTCGTCAATTGACTCGTGGGGTACAATTAGAAGATGGGCCGGCATCATTCCGTTCGGTTTCTTATCGCGGCGGTGAAGGCATTAACCAATGGTACAATGTATCGCTAACGGAAGGACGCAATCGAGAAGTCCGTCGTATGTGGGAAGCGGTAGGTGTGCAGGTTAGTCGCCTTATTCGTGTGCGTTATGGTGATATTGATTTGCCTAAAGGACTTCCACGTGGCGGATGGGTTGAGCTAGGCTTAAATCAAATTAACTATTTACGCCAGCTGGTGGAACTAAACGATGAGACAGTAACCAAAGTGGCTGTCGAAAAAGATCAGCGTCGAATTAAAGCAAATCAAATTCGTCGGGCGGTGAAACGCCATACCAAAATTTCTGCGCGTACTTCAACTTCACCGGCTAAGCGTGCCTCAAGCCGCCGCCAATCAGCGGGAAGTAAAAGCAAATAAACGAATAATTATTGATAAATTCAAATTAAATTTTCAGTTAGATACAGAAGTCTGCTAATTTTTAGCAGACTTCTTTTTTTGATAGCTTTATTTTTATAATAAATAAAACTATGATGCTTATATTAATACGATGATAAGCTGTTTCTATCATATTAATATTTTATTTGTATTTATTACGATAAGGTATACGCGATAATATGCATCGTTATATTTATTTAACAACAGTGTTGTGTATGAACTTTCTTAGTTTAGGCTGTGATGAGGCAACAACATCGACAACACAAACAGGCATTTTTTATATCAGTAACAATAACAATGTGCCGTTACAATTTAAAATTGATACTAATCATTTTTCGATTAATAAAGGTGAGGTAAAAAAAATAACATTAACCAATGGAGAGCATATATTAGAATCAAACTCAGGTGAAAAGAAAGTATTTATGGTTTACCCTGGAAATAATGGGGGGATTATTAATCCCTCTCAGGAAATATACTATAGCTTTACTTCCGTGTTTACTTCAGAAGAAAATAAAGAACACTTTTATTTAGATACGCGCTCTGTTTGGATCAATGGACAATTAATACATGGTGCCATTAATAGCACAGATGCTGTGTTTATCGACAACAATATCTTTCGTTGTGACATTCCATTAAATGAGCCTATTCCTCCTTATTTACCAGATTGGAAGAATTCTGGGGTAGGCAATGTATTGACTAAATGCTTCTCTCAAGAGGAGTTTCAAACGTTTTTAGCCAAATATCCTTATGGTATTCATTTCGAGAATAATCACGATTTATTAACCAAACAAGCTAAGAAAGAACAGTTTAGTTGGATAAATGAAAAAGATACACGTACTGAGGATTTTAATCCTACACTGAGTGAAATAAATTTTAATAATAAAGAATTAGTACAAGAAGCCAATACTATTTATGAAATAGTTTACTCGTATTTAGCGTCTCGTGATCCTGATAAGAAACAAGAGCTTTATAATATTTATCATCTGCATATCATGTCTATGGCATGGATTTATAGCCAACAAATACAAAATGATATACTGGATGATAAAGAAGCCTACTTTCAATTAATAAAAGAGACCGGAAGAATATTTGGTGCAGGTATATTAGGTGAACCTGTATTGATATAAATATATTACGGCAATCTGAACACATAATACGAGTTTATTATACGCGTTTATTTTACCAATCAATTCCTTTTTGTGCTTTGATACCACTGTCAAACGCATGCTTAATAGGACGCATTTCCGTAACGGTGTCTGCTAATTCTATTAATTGTCTATGACAGCCTCGTCCTGTAATAATAACACTTTGATGATCAGGACGAGAAGTAATAGCCGCAACCACATCTTCAAGTGGTAGATAATGAAAACTGATCATATAAGTAAGTTCATCTAAGACAACTAAATCATAGTCAGGTGAATTAAGTAATTGCAGTGCATATTGCCAAGTATTTAAACAGGCTTGTGTATCGGCAGCTTTATCTTGAGTTTCCCATGTAAAACCGGTTTCCATAACATAGAAGGGAACGCCGGCTTGTTCTAAAAGATTACGTTCTCCATTTTCCCATGTCCCTTTAATAAATTGCACAACACCGACTTTTTTATGATGACCAACCGCACGTGTAGCGGTTCCCATGGCGGCGGTGGTTTTCCCTTTACCATTACCAGTAAAAATCATCAAAATGCCTTGTTCGCGTTGCGCCTGCGCAATTCGGGCATCAACTTTTTCTTTCAAACGTTGTTGGCGCTGTTGGTGTTGTGCATCACTCATAGGATAAACCTTATATTCTCAAGTTATTCAGCAGGTCCGGCTTTACGATCGGGTTGTGCATCTAAAGATTGACCACTCACTTCAATGCTGTCATCACTCATTAGATAGAGATATAACGGCATTAGATCTTTTGGCGTTTTAAGTTTTTGTGCATTTTCATCGGGGAAAGCACTTGCTCGCATACTGGTGCGTGTTCCACCCGGATTGATGCAGTTAATACGCAAGCTACTGTCTTTATATTCTTCATGTAACACTTGCATTAAGCCTTCTGTGGCAAATTTAGAAACAGAATAAGCCCCCCAACCATAACGGCCTTGGCGACCTACACTGGAGGTTGTCAAAATAAGGCTTGCATGAGGTGCCTTAAGCATTAGGGGGATTAAGGCTTTAGTCAACATAAAGGTTGCATTAACGTTGACTTGCATCACATCATGCCAAAGTGTACTTGGTTGGTTAATTATCGGCTCAACGACACCGAGTAGGCCGGCATTTTGTAATACACCGTCCAAATGAGGAAAACGTTTTACGATAGTATCAGCAAATTCCTGATAATCGTTCTCGCTCGCGGTGAGTAGATCTAAAGGGTAAAGCATCGGTTGTTGCCCGCCTGAAGTGATAATCTCATTTTGTACATCTTCAAGCTTAGATAAGGTACGTCCTAACAAGATTAATGTCGCACCATAGCGAGCATATGTGAGAGCAGCTTCTTTACCTATGCCATCACCAGCCCCCGTTACTAGAATTATTTTATCTCTTAATACAGTATGATCGGGTTGATATTGCAACATATTAATATCCTGTTTATTGAAAAATAAATAAAGTGTAACGTCTTATGTGCTTAAGAACCAGTTTAGCGACTCATTTTTAAAGTGATTAACGGCTAGTGATACAGATAATAACTGCCAGAATGGCGCCTTTGTTACTGGCATCAGCGTAAAATTTCGTTAAACTAGGTGCTATGATTTCACTGTGTTTTATTAACCTTAAAAGAGGCCTTTGTGGAGTATATTTTACAATATGGACTGTTTTTAGCTGAGATTGCGACAGTTGTTGTCGCTATTATTGCTATTGTTTCGTTTTTTGTGGTTATCGGTAGTAAAAAGCAACATCGAAAAGGCACATTAAAGGTGACTGATCTTGCTGAGTCTTACCACGATAAACAACGTGTTATGCAACAAGCCAAAATGGATGAGGCTGAATTAAAAGTGTGGCATAAAGCGTTTAAAAAACAACAAAAGAAAGAGCAAAAACTGAGTAAAAACAATGCTAAAGAAGGGCGCAAAGGCGTTGTTAAACCTTGTTTATATGTTATTGATTTTAAAGGTAGCATGGATGCCCATGAAGTTGGTGCATTACGTGAAGAGATAAGCGCTATCCTCTCTGTGGCACAAGCGGGTGATGAAGTACTGCTTCGTCTTGAAAGTCCTGGCGGTATGGTTCACGGTTATGGCCTAGCAGCAGCCCAGTTAACTCGTTTAAAAGATAAAGGGATCAAATTAACTGCAGTGGTCGATAAAGTCGCCGCCAGTGGGGGTTATATGATGGCCTGTGTCGCTGATAAAATTGTTGCGGCACCTTTTGCGATTATCGGCTCTATCGGTGTGGTCGCTCAAATACCCAATATTCATCGTTTATTAAAGAAAAATGACATTGATGTTGAGTTACATACTGCCGGTGAATATAAACGCACGTTAACCCTATTAGGGGAAAATACGGATGAAGGTCGTGAGAAATTTAAACAAGATCTCAATGAAACTCATCTGCTATTTAAGTCTTTCGTACATAAATATCGCCCTGAATTAGATATCGATAGTGTTGCAACCGGCGAGTATTGGTATGGAACGGATGCTGTAGATAAAGGGCTGATTGATGAAGTGGGGGTCAGTGATGATTGGCTCATCAGTCGTATTAATGATTTTGAAGTATTATCCGTTCAATATATCCTGAAGAAAAAAATGGTAGAACGAGTTACTGGTGGTGCAATGGAAAGCGTGGATAAATTAATGATGCGTTGGCTACAAAGGGGTAAAAACCCACTGTTATAAGCATTATCAAATAACGTGTTGCTATCAAATTAGCGATATTCAGCAGTTAGATGTAAGCTGAGTATCGCTATTTTTTTATTATTTATTCAGCGTTTTTCGAATAAAAAAAGCCAGTGAGGTACACACTGGCATAAAAATAATTGATAATTTTTAACAACAATCGGGCAATATTTCCTCTTTCTAGGAAGACTCAATATAGCGATAAAGAGAAAATAAATATAATTGATATTACATATTGAATTGATAGGCTCTGAAAATCTTCTCAATATCTTATATTGATAGTTAATAACCGATTTGTTGGCAATAAGTGCCAAAATAGTCAACAAACATCATCACGCTAGATGGTATTTTTCAGATAACACATGTGCTAAATGTTTAAACATATTGAATGCAGCGGTACTTTTAGCCGTGGGTAAACCCTGTTCATCTAAAAAAAATTCGCCTTTAAATACCAGTACATTGCCTTTTTGTTCAACAGAATCTGCGTACATACCTTGTAAATAGTCTTCATGTTCACGTATGATTTTATTCGCTTTTTCAAGTAGCATCTCTGCGGAAATAGGTGTAGTTTGTGTCGACATCATTTATGCTCCTTAGAAAAATAATTTGTTGCGCCTCGCTTTTTATCAGGTAGAGTGTGGCATTTTTAAAAGCTTAGCTACTCTATATACATAGACATCGCTATGTTTTAGACCTGAATCAGTGATGAGGTGATTAAAATACCTCAAAAAAAGTAACGTGTTTTGCGTTTAAACAAAAGCTTTGAATAAAAACAGGTTGATATATTGCAAAACTAACGCAATATAAAAAGAGATTTCAAAAGTTTTCTGAGCTGAGGGTATTAAACTATACCGTCATGACAAAGTTTAATTAGGTAAAGGTAATTATGGGTAAAGCTCTTGTTATCGTGGAGTCCCCGGCTAAAGCCAAAACAATCAATAAATATCTTGGCAATGACTACGTAGTAAAATCTAGCGTGGGTCACATTCGTGATTTGCCAAAAAGTGGTTCTGGCAGCCAGAAGAGCGAAAACTCATCCGCCACGAAAGGCGTGAAAAAGGTTAAAAAGGATGAGAAATCAGCCTTAGTCAGCCGTATGGGTGTCGATCCTTATAATGGTTGGCATGCAAACTACCAAATTCTGCCGGGTAAAGAGAAGGTAGTCGCTGAACTAAAAGCATTGGCTGAAAAAGCAGATCATATCTATCTCGCAACGGACCTTGACCGCGAAGGAGAAGCTATCGCGTGGCATTTACGCGAAGTGATCGGCGGTGAAGATGATAGATTTAGTCGTGTCGTATTTAATGAAATTACGAAAAATGCCATTACACAAGCATTCCAAACACCGGGTGAGCTGAATATTGACCGTGTTAACGCGCAACAAGCACGTCGTTTTATGGATCGTGTGGTTGGCTATATGGTTTCTCCGCTGTTATGGAAAAAAGTGGCGCGTGGTTTATCTGCGGGGCGTGTACAGTCAGTTGCGGTACGCCTACTCGTCGAGCGTGAACGTGAAATTAAAGCATTTGTGCCAGAAGAGTATTGGCAATTACACGCTTCACTGCTGACACCCGATGAACAACCCTTGCGTATGGAAGTGACGCACTATCAAGATAACGCCTTTAAACCAGTCTCCTCTGAGGAAACTCAGGTGGCGGTTAAGGCGTTACAGAATGCCACTTTCATCGTTAAAAACCGTGAAGATAGACCAACATCCAGTAAACCAAGTGCCCCTTTGATCACCTCTACATTGCAACAAGCGGCAAGTACTCGCTTAAGCTTTGGGGTGAAAAAGACCATGATGTTGGCTCAACGTCTTTATGAAGCAGGTTATATCACCTATATGCGTACTGACTCTACCAACCTGAGTCAGGATGCAATCCAAATGGCACGTGATTATATTCACGATAAATTTGGTGCAAAATATCTGCCTAAAGAGCCGAATGTTTATTCAAGTAAAGAGAACTCACAAGAAGCGCACGAAGCTATTCGTCCTTCTGATATCAATGTGACGGCTGAATCTTTAAAAGATATGGATAGCGACGCGAAGCGTTTATATCAACTGATTTGGGATCAATTTGTCGCCTGTCAAATGACACCGGCAAAATATGACTCAACCACACTTACGGTTGTATCAGGGGATTATAAACTACGCGCTAAAGGTCGCACATTACGTTTTGCGGGTTGGACAAAAGTCATGCCAGCAATGCGCAGTAAAGATGAAGATAAAACATTACCAGCGGTTGATGTAGGGGCGCAATTAGCGTTAGCTGAGTTATCGCCAACGCAACACTTTACTAAGCCACCAGCGCGTTTTAGTGAAGCTACATTAGTTAAAGAGCTAGAAAAACGAGGTATTGGTCGACCTTCAACTTATGCTTCAATTATCTCTACCATTCAAGATAGAGGTTATGTCAAAGTTGAAAACCGTCGTTTCTATGCAGAAAAAATGGGTGAGATTGTTACCGATCGCTTAGAAGAAAACTTTAGTGATTTGATGAACTACGATTTCACGGCTCAAATGGAAGATCATCTCGACCATGTTGCCAACAACCAAGAAAACTGGAAAGCGGTATTAGATGCATTCTTCACAGATTTTAGTCAGCAACTAGAAGTCGCTGAAAAAGATCCAGAAGAAGGAGGAATGCGACCTAACCCTATGGTTATTACTTCTATTGAATGTCCTACTTGTTCTCGTCATATGGGAATTAGAACAGCGACGACAGGGGTATTCTTAGGGTGCTCGGGCTATGCTTTACCACCAAAAGAGCGTTGTAAACAAACGATAAATCTTATTCCTGAAGATGAATTACTTAATATCTTGGAAGGAGATGATGCGGAAACTAATGCATTACGTGCCCGTCGTCGTTGTCCGAAATGCGGTACGGCAATGGACAGTTATCTTATTGATACTCATCGTAAATTACATGTTTGTGGTAATAATCCTGCATGTGATGGTTATGAAGTTGAAGAAGGTGAATTCCGCTTAAAAGGTTATGAAGGCCCAGTGATTGAGTGTGATAAATGTGGCGCTGAAATGCATCTAAAAATGGGGCGTTTTGGCAAGTACATGGGTTGCACCAATGAAGAGTGTAAAAATACACGTAAGATCTTAAAGAGTGGTGAAATTGCACCACCAAAAGAAGATCCGGTTCCACTACCTGAGTTGCCTTGTGAAAAATCGGATGCTTACTTTGTGTTACGTGATGGCGCGGCGGGTATTTTCCTTGCGGCCAATACGTTCCCTAAATCAAGGGAAACCCGTGCACCGAAAGTCGCTGAGTTAGTACGTTTTAAAGATAGATTATCGGAAAAAATGCGCTACTTAGCACAAGCACCTGTAACCGATCCAGAAGGGAATCCAACCATAGTACGTTTTAGTCGTAAAACTAAACAGCAATATGTCTCTTCTGAAAAAGAGGGGAAAGCAACAGGTTGGTCAGCCTTTTATATTGATGGCAAATGGGTTGAAAAAAGTAAATAATATCGATAGTTATTGATATTTTAAGATAAAAAAGCGACTTACTGACATAAGTCGCTTTTTTTGCATTAAGAGGATATGCTAATTAACGTACATTGAAACAGTATTAATGGTGAGTCTCTATTTGTTGATATCGACGACTTTATGCTGAGCATAAATAATAAGAGGAAGATACTATGAAACTGATACCTTTGTTACTCTCTGGACTACTCTTTACATCGGTTGCCAGTGCGGCGAGCTTAGATGTTACGTTAAAAGAAGCCTTACCTACAGGGGCGGGTGATGATATTGGTGTTGTCACTATTACCGAAACCGATTATGGGCTGTTATTTACGCCAAAACTTACTGGGTTAACACCGGGTGTTCATGGTTTTCATATCCATGCTAATGGCTCTTGTGAGCCAGATATGAAAGATGGAAAACCTGTTCCAGCATTAAAAGCGGGTGGTCATCTTGATCCTGAAAATAAAGGTGTTCACTTAGGGCCTTATAACAAAGAAGGGCATTTAGGTGATCTACCTGGTTTGGTTGCCAATAGTAAAGGTGACGCTGATTATGCCGTTCTTGCTCCTAGACTGACTAAGCTTGATCAAATTAAAGATAAAGCCTTAATGGTTCACGTTGGGGGAGATAACTACTCAGATAACCCAGAAGCGCTTGGCGGTGGTGGTGCTAGAATGGCATGTGGTGTGATTAAATAATTCATTTAGTTATAATCCAAAAGCTATCTGATGATGGCTTTTGGGTTAATGGTTATACTCACTAAAATAGTGCATAGTTTTATCCCATCGCAATGTGATGAAATCACATTTAATATTGATTAAAAAACGACTGCTTTAAGCGGTTTTTCTTATGTATTTTTTTGGTGTTAACCATATCATTTTTTCTTTTTCTATTTTCCCCGTCATTTTCTACTATTACTTATTTG